>NZ_JASCOP010000037.1:0-33131 GCF_029959395.1 Stenotrophomonas sp. PS02300 | reverse complement strand
GCCCCCCGGGGGGGGGGGCTGGATGCCCCGCCGGCCCCGGCCCGCCACAACCCCACCTTTTTCTTGGGCCCCAGCCTTTCCCATGAATGCCATTGCCCAGCCTGCACCCGCACCGTCCCTCCGCGACCTGCGTGATGCCCGCAACGACAAACTGTTCCGGTGGGTGCTTATCGCCACCGTGTTCCTGGTGCTGGTCGCCCTGGCCTGCGCCGCGCTCTCGATGCTGTGGGGCGGCCGCCATGCCCTGCAGGAGCAGGGCCTGAGCTTCTTCTACTCCTCCGACTGGAATCCGGTGGAGAACAAGTTCGGTGCGCTTGCGCCGATCTACGGCACCCTGGTCACCGCCCTGATCGCAATGCTGATCGCAGTGCCGGTGAGCTTCGGCATCGCCTTCTTCCTCACCGAAGTGGCGCCGCGCTGGATGCGCGGCCCGGTCGGTACCGCCATCGAACTGCTGGCCGGCATCCCCTCGATCATCTACGGCATGTGGGGCCTGTTCGTGCTGGTGCCGGTGATGACCGAGTACGTCACCCCCACCCTCAATGAGACCCTGGGCGAATGGCCGATCATCGGCCCGCTGTTCCAGGGCCCGCCGCTGGGCATCGGCGTGCTCACCGCCGGCTTCGTGCTGGCGATCATGGTCATTCCGTTCATCTCCTCGGTGATGCGCGAAGTGTTCCTGACCGTGCCGACCCGCCTGAAGGAATCGGCCTACGCGCTGGGTTCCACCAAGTGGGAAGTGAGCTGGGACATCGTGCTGCCCTACACCCGCTCGGCGGTGATCGGCGGCATCTTCCTCGGCCTGGGTCGTGCGCTGGGTGAAACCATGGCCGTGGCCTTCGTGATCGGCAACAGCGTGCGCCTGTCGCCGTCGCTGCTGGAACCGGGCACCACCATCGCCGCGCTGATCGCCAACGACTTCGGCGAGGCCACTGAAACCTACCGTTCGGCGCTGCTGCTGCTCGGCTTCGTGCTGTTCATCGTGACCTTCGTGGTGCTGGCAATCGCCCGCCTGATGCTGATGCGCCTGTCCCGCAAGGAGGGCAACTGATGTCCACCGCCGTCGCCAACAACCCGCAGCCGCTGTACCTGCGCCGCCGCATCGTCAACGTCGTCGCGCTGCTGCTGTCCTGCCTGACCGCGCTGTTCGGCCTGTTCTTCCTGGGCTGGATCCTGTTCACCCTGGCCTCCAAGGGCCTGGCCGGGATCAACCTGGACCTGTTCACCAAGATGACGCCACCGCCCATGCAGGAAGGCGGCCTGGCCAATGCCTTCTTCGGCAGCGCGGTGATGTGCGCGCTGGCCATCGCCATCGGCACGCCGCTGGGCGTGCTGGCCGGCACCTGGCTGGCCGAGTACGGCAACTTCCGCAAGGCCGGCACCGTGGTGCGCTTCGTCAACGACATCCTGCTGTCGGCACCGTCGATCGTGCTGGGCCTGTTCGTCTACACCCTGTACGTGATGCAGACCGGCGGCCAGTTCTCGGCATTCGCGGGTGCACTGTCGCTGTCCTTCATCGTGCTGCCGGTGGTGGTACGCACCACCGATGAAATGCTGCGGCTGGTGCCCTCGCAGATGCGCGAAGCGGCCCTCTCGCTGGGCATCCCGCAATGGAAGGTCACGGTGCAGGTGCTGTACCGCAGCGCCGCCGCCGGCATCGTCACCGGCATCCTGCTGGCCCTGGCCCGCATCTCCGGCGAAACCGCGCCGCTGCTGTTCACCGCCTTCGGCAACCAGTACTGGAACAGCAACGTGTTCCAGCCGATGGCGAGCGTGCCGGTGGTGATGAACCAGTTCGCCGGCAGCCCCTACGAATCCTGGCAGACGCTGGCCTGGGCAGGCGCCCTGGTGCTGACCCTGTTCGTGCTGCTGGTAAGCCTTTCGGCACGCGGCATCCTGCTGCGCAACCGTATCTCCCATGACTGACCTTTCCACGGACACCGCCATGAACGACCTCACCAATGCCGTGCCGATGCAGCGCATCGCGGTGCCGGCCTCGCATGAATCGCTGGGCAACCCGGCGCCGATCAAACTGGCCGCCCGTGGCCTGGACTTCTACTACGACAAGTTCCATGCGCTGAAGAACATCAGCCTGGAAGTACCGGAAAAGCGCGTCACCGCGCTGATCGGCCCGTCCGGCTGCGGCAAGTCCACCCTGCTGCGCATCTTCAACCGCATCTACGCGCTGTACCCGAAGCTGGAAGCGCGCGGCGAAGTGCTGCTCGATGGTGAGAACATCCTCTCGCCCAAGTACCCGATGAACCGCCTGCGCAGCAAGGTCGGCATGGTGTTCCAGAAGCCGGTGCCGTTCCCGATGACCATCTTCGAGAACGTCGCCTACGGCATCCGCCACCACGAAAAGCTGTCCAAGGCGGACATGAACGACCGCGTCGAGCATGCGCTGCGCCAGGGTGCGCTGTGGGACGAAGTGAAGGACAAGCTCGGCCAGAGCGCGCTGGGCCTGTCCGGTGGCCAGCAGCAGCGCCTGTGCATCGCCCGCGCCGTGGCCCTGCGCCCGGACGTGCTGCTGCTCGACGAGCCGACCTCGGCGCTGGACCCGATCTCCACCAGCCGCATCGAGCAGCTGGTGGAAGAGCTCAAGCACGACTACACCATCGTGATCGTGACCCACAACATGCAGCAGGCCGCACGCGTGTCCGACTACACCGCCTTCATGTACCTGGGCGACCTGATCGAACACGACCGCACCGAAGTGATCTTCTCGCAGCCGAACAAGCAGCAGACCGAGGATTACATCACCGGGCGGTTTGGGTAACGCAGGCCGTTTGCGCGGCACTGCCGCGCGGCCTGCCGCACGCCCGGCCACGGATGGCCGGGCCGGACTGTCCGAAGCCGCCGCGGTTCCGCCATGGACGGCAGCGACGATGCCACCAACCAGACAATCGAGCACATCACAATGAACATTCCGAACGACCACATCGTCAAGAGCTACGACGAAGAACAGCAGCGGCTGGTGGCCGAAATCGTGCGCATGGGCGAAATGTCCGTGGCGCAGCTGGAAGCGGCGCTGGACGTGATCGAGCGCCGCGACGACAACGCCGCCCAGCGCATCATCGCCAACGATGAAGCCATCGACAGCCTGGAGCAGCAGATCAGCCACGACGTGATGCGCCTGGCGCTGCGCGGCCCGATGGCGCGCGACCTGCGCGAGATCCTGGCCGGCCTGCGCATTCCGGCCGACATCGAACGCATCGGCGACTATGCGGCCAACGTGGCCAAGCGTTCCATCGCGCTGAGCAAGGTGCCGCCGCTGCCGCAGATCCAGGGCCTGCGCTCGCTGGGCCGGCTCGCCGCACAGCAGGTGCGCCGTGCCATCGAGGCCTACCGCGACAACGACGCCGCCGCCGCACTGGCGCTGCGCGAAGACGATGCCCGCCTGGATGCGCAGTACACCGCGCTGTTCCGCGAGCTGCTGACCTACATGATGGAAGACCCACGCAACATCACCCCCTGCACCCACCTGCTGTTCATGGCCAAGAACCTGGAGCGCGTGGGCGACCACGCCACCAACATCGCCGAGAACGTGTGGTTCCTGGTGCATGGCGAGCAGGCGCTGCCGCCGCGCGAGAAGCGCGACGAGACCAGCACCGAACGCCTGTAAGCACGCGCCAGCGCCTGTTACACGCCGTTACAGGCCGATACTGCGTATCGGCCTTTTTTAATTCCCTATTCAGCAAAAAAATCCCACTCTGGACCTGCGTTCCACCCCACCGCTCCAGAGGGCTCACACCATGAAACGTCTCCTCGCCGCTGCGCTGTCCCTGACCCTGCTTGCCGCGACCGGTTCGGCCTTCGCCGCCCCGCCCCACCATGACGACCGTGACAACCGCGACCGCCATGACCAGCGTGATGACCGCAACCATGGCCCGTCGCGGGGGCACGACCGCCACGATCCGCCGCGCCGTGGCGGCCACCTGGCCAAGGATCATCGTGGTGCCTACGTGAGCGACTACAAGCGCCACGGCCTGCATGCGCCCAAGCGGGGCCAGCAATGGCGCAAGGTGGATGACCGCTACGTGTTGATCGCGGTCGCCACCGGCCTGATCGCCGACGTGGTGCTCAACGGCCGTTGATCCATTCGCGACAACACAGACCCTACGACGCGCCAGGACCTCCCGGCGCGTCTGCGTTTGGGGCCTGGATCATCGGCGTCGCGCCTTGTCGCGAACATCCCGCCATGTCGCGAACGCGCCGCCGACACTGAATCGTCCCTGTCTCAACCCGGCGCCCCGCGCATCCTTGCAGCCCCGGGCGCGCTCTTATCCTGTGCCACCTTGAACAGGATCCGCCGACCGCATGCACCGCCTCTGCCCGCACGAACTTGCCGCCGCCCACCGCGGCGACCGCGCCGCGCTGGATCGTGTGCTGCGCCATTCGCGCCAGCACCTGCGCCGCTATGCCGAGTACCACTGCGTCATCAACGATGTCGAGGATGCGGTGCAGGAAAGCCTGATCACCGTTTCACGACGGCTGTGCGACCTGCGCCTGGTGGAGTGCTTCACCTCGTGGGCCTTCCGCATCGTCAAGCGCGAGTGCAACCGGCTCAAGCGGGCGCGCTGCCAGTGGCGGCACGAAGAGCTGCGCGAGGAGATCCTGCCACCGGCCCAGCACGACAACCTGGACCTGCGCCGCGATTGCGCCGCTGCACTGGAATCGCTGCCCGCCCATTACCGCGAAGTGATCCTGCTGCGTGACCTGGAAGGGCTGTCGATCGCCGAACTGGCCGCGCGGCTGTCCACTACCCCTGAAACCATCAAGGCCCGGCTGCACCGCGCCCGCGTCATGGCGCGCGAATACCTGGCCTGATGTTCCCCGCGTGCCGGCAATCCGGCATGCTTCCCCTGCAACTACAAGGAGCTATTCCCATGACCCTGTCCACCAAACACGCTTCCCTGCTGGCCGGTGCCGCGCTTGCCGGCGGCCTCGGCCTGGCCGGCACCGCCTCGGCGCTGTCGATGACCGACCTGGCCCAGGGCTACGCGCTGGCCGCCCAGGCCGCGCCCAAGGCCGATGCCAAGGCGGCGGAAGGCAAATGCGGCGAAGGCAAGTGCGGCGCCGACAAGGCCGCCTCGCATGCTGCCGACAAGAAGCCCGCGGAAGGCAAGTGCGGCGAAGGCAAGTGTGGGGCCGACAAGAGCAAGGCCAAGCCCGCGCCTGCCGCCAAGAAGGCCGCCGAAGGTAAGTGCGGTGAAGGCAAGTGCGGTGCCGGGCACTGATCCACGCACCCGCGTGAGCCCTGCCCGCCCACTGCCGTTGCCTGCAACGGCGGTGGGACTGGGGCTGCGCCGCGCCCTGCTCGATGACCTGGAACAGGCACCGCCGGGCGATATCGATTTCCTCGAGTGCGCGCCGGAGAACTGGATCGGGCTGGGTGGCGTGATGGGCGAACGCCTGCGCGGGCTCAGCGCGCGCCATCCCTTGACCTGCCACGGGCTGTCGCTGTCGCTCGGCGGCAGCGCGCCACTGGACCTGGCGTTCATCGACCAGGTCGGGCGTTTCCTGGATGCACACGATGTCCGCCTCTACAGCGAACACCTGAGCTACTGCAGCGACGACGGCCACCTGTATGACCTGCTGCCGCTGCCGTTCACCGACGAAGCCATCCGCCACACCGCCGCCCGCATTGCCCGGGTGCAGGACCGGCTGGGCCGGCGCATCGCGGTGGAGAATGTATCCACTTACCTCACCCCGCATGCAGCGATGAGCGAATTGGACTTCACCACGGCGGTGCTGCAGGAAGCCGACTGCGACCTGCTGCTGGACATCAACAATGTCTACGTCAACGCCATCAACCACCGCTTCGACCCCGTCGCGTACATCGACGGCCTGCCTGCCGCACGCATCGTCTGCCTGCATGTGGCCGGGCACTACGATGAAGCCGATGACCTGAAGATCGACACCCATGGCAGCGCCGTGGTCGCGCCGGTATGGGCGCTGCTGGAACATGCCTGCGCGCGTTTCGGGCCGCGCCCGGCCCTGCTCGAGCGCGACTTCAACCTGCCACCCTATGCCGATCTGCAGGCGGAGCTGCGGCAGATCCGCGGCATCCTGGATGCCGCGGCATGAGCGGCCTGCTGCGCGACCAGCAGTTCGCGTTGACGCGCCATCTGCGTGACCCACAGCATGAACCGCCGCCTGCAGGCCTGGAGCCGCGACGGCTGCAGATCTATCGTGACCTGCTGTTCAACCACCTGCAGGCACTGCTGGGCAGCAGTTTCCCCGTGGTGCTGCAGGTACTGGACGACGCGGAGTGGCAGGCGCTGTGCCGGCGCTACTTCATGGAGCACCGCTGTGCGTCGCCCTTGTTCACCGAGGTCGCCGCCGAGTTCGTGCAGTGGCTGCAGCTGCAGGACACGCTGCCGCGCCCGTTCCTGGCCGAGCTGGCGCATTACGAATGGGTGGAACTGGCGCTGCAGTCGCGCGATGCGCTGCCGCTCGATCCGAGCGGCGAGGATGCCGATGCATGGCATGGCACCTTGGAGCGTTCACCCCTGGCGTGGCCGTTGGCCTATGCATGGCCGGTGCAGCAGATCGGCGCGGCCTTCCAGCCGGTGGATGCACCGCCGGCGCCGACGTTCCTGCTGGCACGTCGGGCCGCCGACGGGCACATCGTGTTTTCCCAGCTCAGTCCCCTGGCGTGGCAGCTGCTGCAACAGATGGACGCGGGCCCACCACGCAGCGGAGCCGCGCACCTGCGGCAGCTGGCCGACGTGAACGGCCTGGACCCGTCCGACCTGGAACCGCCGGGGCGTGCACTGCTGGCGCAGTTGCTCTCCACGGGCGTGATCGGGCTCGCCCACTCCCCGACCGGCGGCTGAACCTCGCCGCCGGCACCCGCACCATTCTCCGCGCGCCGGCCCTCTTCAAGGGACTTCCCTTTCCAGGCCGTCCCCATGCATCTCCGCCGCTTCCTTGCTTCCACCCTGCGCCCCCGCCTCGATGGCCTGGGCGCCTGGCTTGCCCCGCTGGGACTGCGCATCCTGCTGGCCTGGGAATACCTGGAATCCGGGCTGGAAAAATGGCGCGGGGTGAACTGGTTCGACACCCTCCAGGCGCACTTCCCGCTGCCACTTCGCTGGCTGCCGGCCGAGTTCAACTGGCAGGCAGCGACCTGGATCGAACTCATCGGCGGCATCTGCCTGCTGCTGGGCGTGGCCACCCGGGCCACGGCCGCGCTGCTGATCGGGTTGACCGTGGTGGCGACCGCGGCCGTGCACTGGCCGGCGCAGTGGGATTCGCTCACCACGCTGGCGCAGGGCTATGCGATCAGCGACCAGGGCCAGGGCAACTTCAAGCTGCCGCTGTTGTTCATCGCCATGCTGCTGCCGCTGCTGCTGCAGGGCGCCGGGCGGCTGAGCGTGGATGGCTGGCTGGCCCGGGCACCGGATGGCCGCGCGGATGCGCTGGCATGGGGCGGATTGGCGATGGCTGCGGCCTGGCCGCTGGGCTGGCTGCTGCCGGGACCGGCGCAGTTGCTGGCCGTGCTGGGCGCGGCCTTGCTGGGCGTGGCGGTCTGGCAGCGCCACCACGGAGCGGCCAGGTCGCTCTGCTAAACTTCGTGCATGACTCAAGACCTCCCCCAGACCGCCGGCGCGCCGGTGGCCGCTGAAGACATGCCCTCTGCCGCCCAGCGCATGATGGCGACCCGCTTCCGTGGCTTCCTGCCGGTGGTGGTGGATGTGGAAACCGGCGGCTTCGACAGCCAGCGCCATGCGCTGCTGGAGATCGCCGCGGTGCCGATCGAGATGGACGACAACGGCCTGCTCTATCCGGGCCAGACCGCCAGCGCCCACGTGGTGCCGGCCGAAGGGCTGGACATCGACCCGAAGTCGCTGGAGATCACCGGCATCATCCTCGACCACCCGTTCCGGCTGGCCAAGGCGGAAAAGGACGCGCTGGACCACATCTTCGCGCCCGTGCGCGCGGCGGTGAAGAAGTACGGCTGCCAGCGCGCGATCCTGGTCGGCCACAACGCGCACTTCGACCTGGGCTTCATCAATGCCGCGGTGAACCGGGTCGGGCACAAGCGCAACCCGTTCCACCCCTTCAGCGTGTTCGACACGGTGACCATGGCCGGTATCGCCTATGGCCAGACCGTGCTGGCGCGGGCAGCCACAGCTGCCGGGCTGGGCTGGGATGCGGACGAAGCGCACAGCGCGGTGTATGACACCGAGCAGACGGCGAAGCTGTTCTGCAAGATCGCCAACGCCTGGCCGCGCCCCTGATCAACCGATCGCGGTGCGGTCGCGGCCTTCGCTCTTGGCGCGGTACAGGGCACGGTCGGCGCGCTGGTAGAACAGCATCGGGGTGCGATCCCCGGCTTCCAGTTCGACCAGCCCGGCGCTGAAGGTCACCTGCAGGCCCGGCACGCCGGCCCAGTCCGGGTGGTCATGGAACAGCCCGCGCAGGCGCGCGCAGACCTGCGCCGCTTCGGCCAGGCGGGTGTCGTTGAGCAGCAGCGTGAATTCCTCACCGCCGGTGCGCGCGGGCATGTCCGAATCGCGGCAGGCCGAGGCGATCACCCGCGCCACTTCGGTCAGCACCACGTCGCCCACGCTGTGGCTGTGCTGGTCGTTCACTTCCTTGAAGTGGTCGATGTCCAGCACCACCAGGCACAGCGGGTGGCCGCTGCGCTGCGAGCGGGCGAAATCGCGCGCCAGCGCTTCGTCGAACGCGCGGCGGTTGGGCAGCCCGGTCAGCGCATCCTCGCGCGCCTGCCGCTCGAACTGTTCGGCCTGCACTGCCAGGCGCGCGGCCAGCTGGGTCTTCTCTTCGTTCAACGCCTGCAGGCTGGCGGTCTGCGCCTTGAGGTCGCGGGTGGCGGCATCGACCTTGCGCGCCAGGCGCACGTTGCTGGCCTTGTAGCGCTTGATCAGGTAGCGGTACAGCGCCACCAGCCCGGCCAGCAGCAGCAGGCCGCAGATGAACTGCACGCTGCGCCGCTGCCACAGGAACGGTTCCACCGTGAACGACCACACCGCCTCGCTGTCGCCCCAGGTGCCGCCCGGGTGCGCGGCGGACACGTGCAGGGTGTAATCGCCTGGCGGCAGGCCGATGAATTCCACGCTGCGCTGCTGGCCGCGCTCGATCCACGCGCTGTCCAGGCCCTCCAGCCGGGTGCGGTAGCGGATGCGTTCGGACATCAGGTAGCTCAGGCCCACGTAGCTGATGCTGAGCCGGCGCCCGCCCGGCAGCGTGTTGTGGTTGGCGCCCTGCCAGTGCAGCGGCACGCCATCGACCAGCACCGTTTCAATCGCCGCCGGCGGCGCCAGGCGTTCGCGGAAGCGCTGCAGGCGCAGCGGGTCCACCGTGCTGAGGCCACCGGCGGTGACCACCCAGAACGTGCCGTCCTGGCGCAGGATCGCCGACGGACCGGAGCTGCCGTTGGCCTGCGAATTGGCCATGCCGTCGATTTCGTTGTAATGCTCGACCTCGATCCTGCGCGTGTGCCCGTCGGCCACGTCGTTGAGCATGGCCATGTCGGTGCGCAGCACGCCGCGGTTGCTGCTGATCCAGACATTGCCGACCCGGTCCGGAACCAGCTGGAACACGGTATCGACCGGCATGCCCTGCTCCAGCCCGACCCGTGACAGCGTGCCGTCCTGGTACCGGTACAGGCCACGGTCGCTGCTGATCCACATCGCATCGCCGATCTGCTGGAAACCGAACACACTGCGGCCGCCGCCCAGCGGGGCCAGGTCGATGCGCTGCACATGGTCGCCGCGCAGCACGCTGATGCCTTCGATGGTGCCCACCCACAAATCGCCTTCGGCATCGTGGGCCAGCGCGGTGACCAGCCCGGTCGGCATGCCCGGCACGGTCGGCACGGTCACCCCAGTGGCATCGAGCCGGGCGACGCCCTTCTGGGTGCCGGCCCATACCGCGCCCTCGCGGTCCACGCTCATCGCGCGGATGTTGCCGCCCGGCAGGCCGTCTTCGGCACCGTAGCTGCGCAGCATGTGGCCCTGCCCGTCCAGGCGCAGGATGCCGTCACCAAAGGTACCCACCCACAACCCGCCCGCATGATCCTGGGCCAGGCTCAGCACCGACGGCGTCTTGCCCCCGCGGTTGCGCAGCGGCACCGGGTGGAACACGCCCTGTGCATCGCGCCGGTCCAGCCCACTGGCACTGCCCACCCACAGCTGGCGCTCACGGTCTTCCAGCACGGTGCGCACGTAATCGCCGCTGAGCCCGTCACGTTCGGTGAAACTGCTGAACAGCGTTTCGCGCAGGCGGTACAGGCCGCCGTTGGCGCCGACCCAGATGCTGCCTTCGGCGTCTTCGCGCAGGCTCACCACCCTGCCGCCGGGCAGCGAGAGCCCGGCCGGCAGCCGCTCCAGGCCGTGCCGCGACAGGCGCAGCAGCCCCTGGTTTTCGGTACCCAGCCACAGGTCGCCGTGGCGGTCCTGCAGCATCGAAGTGATGTGCATGCCCGGGGCCAGGCGGTGCTGCAACTGCGGCATGCCATCGAGCATGCGGTAGATGCGCTCGCCGGCCACGATCCACAGCACGCCGTCGGGCGCGCGGTACGGCCACACCAGGCCGCGGCCCAGCCCGTAGCTCTCTGGTGCGCGGCGCAGCACCCCGTCGGTGCCGCGCACCACCAGGCCGTCCAGCGTGCCCACCCAGACCCGGTCCTGCGCATCCACCACGAGCTTGGTGAAGCTCATCGCCATCGGTACGTCGGCCGGCGGCTTCTGGTACTCGAAGTGGCCTTCGCGGGTCACGCTGCCGATGCCGTTGCCCTCGTACAGCAGCCACAGCCGGCCATGGCTGTCCATCTGCATGGCCTGGATCAGCACCTGCGGTGCCGGCGGCTGGTGCGCGAACACCTGCCAGCGGCCGTCGGCGCTGCGCCGGGTCACGTTGCCGCGCGAATCGCTGATCCACAGGCCGCCCTCGCGGTCGACGAACAGCGCGCCCACGCCGTTGTCGCGCAGGCCCGGGCGGGTGCTGCGGTCGAACACGGTGAAGTCCAGCCCGTTGTAGCGCACCAGCCCTTCCCAGGTGGCGAACCACAGGTGGCCCTCCGGGGTCTGCGCGATGTCACGCAGCGAGTTGTGCGGCAGGCCATTGCGCGAGGTCCACACGTCAATGGCGTAGTCGCGCAGCGGCGGCGGGCCATCCTGCGCGCCCGATGTGGCCGGCACGCCGAACAGCAGGCACAGCAACACCAGCGCCAGGCAAAGGCGCTGCACGGTCACTACTGCTTGTACCGGCCGCCACCGGTTCCCGCTTCCCCCTTGGCTCATCCGTCAGGATCCGCCGGGGGCGCGGGAATGGCACGGCGCGGACAGCGCGGCGCCGGGGTGGAAACCGGCCAGATCGGGCGCACTCATGCGGCGAATACGGGCGGGGGATGCCCATAGTAGGCAAAACCGCGCCCGTTTGCCTCCCGTGGACTCAGCCGGCGCGGGGGGCCGGCGGGCGCGGTGGCGCCGGCCAGTGCACGATGGCCTCCAGCCCGCCCTGCGGATGGTTGCGCAGGTGCAGGGTGGCGCCGTCCTTCTCGGCCAGCGCGCGGGCGATGGTCAGCCCCAGCCCGGCCCCACCGGTCGCCCGCGAGCGCGAGGTTTCCAGGCGCACGAACGGGTCGAACACGGTTTCCAGCTCGTCCTCGGCCAGGCCCGGGCCGCTGTCGCGCACCCGCACCACTACCCCGTCCGTGCCCTGCTCGACCCGCACCTGGGCGGTGCCGCCGTAGCTGAGCGCGTTGTCGACCAGGTTGGAGAACAGCCGGTGCATGGCCAGCGGGCGCAGCATCAGCACCGCGCCGCTGCCCTGCTCGAAGCGGGCATCGGCGCCGGCCTCGACCGCGTCCTCGACGATGCTTTCCAGCAGCGAATCCAGGTCCAGCGCGGCGCGCGGCTCGGCGCTCTCCGCGCTGCGGGCCAGTTCCAGGCCCTCGCGGATCAGCGCCTGCATCGCGCCCAGGTCGCCGATCAGGCGTTCGCGCAGGGCTTCGTCACTTACGTTTTCCAGGCGCAGCCGCAGCCGGGTCACCGGGGTCTGCAGGTCGTGGGTGATCGCCGCCAGCATCTGGGTGCGCTCGCCCAGCGTGCGCTGCAGGCGCTTCTGCATGGCGTTGAACGCTTCGGCGGCGCGGCGCACTTCCAGCGGCCCGGTCACCGGCAACGGCGCACGCTGCAGGTCATCGCCCAGCTCGGCCGCGGCCGAAGCCAGCCGCTGCAGCGGCGCGCTGGCGATGCGCGCGACCACGTAGGCCAGCACGCCGATGGCCAGCACCAGCAGGGTGAGGAACAGCGGGTCGACCGCGAGGATGCCGTTGTGCGCGATGGCGGGCGATTCCAGCGCCAGCGAGAGCACGGTGCCGTCGCTGAGCGGGACCTGCACCGCGCGGCACTTGGGCGGGATGAAGGCCGGGTCGCGTTCGTGCGGCGGCCGGCGCCGCTGCTGCTGCGGAGGCGGCGGCAACAGTTCCTGCGCCTTGGGCAGGCACGAACGGAACGAGGTGAAATGCACGGTAGCGTGCCCGACCGGACCCTGGCGGTCGTCCAGGATGCCCATCAGCGCCGAATCTTCGCGGCCCAGCCGCGCCCCTTCGGGCAGGCTGCGCACCGCCGGCCCGCCCACCGTCAGCAGGCGGTCGCGCAGCTCCGGGTCGCCGTCGAGCATGTTGACGAAACCCTGCAGGCGATCGGCGATGCGGTTGAGGTTCTGCCGCTCGAATTCCTGCTGGCGCTTGGCGCTGGCCAGCATGGTGGCGCCGATGGCGGCCACGCTCATGCCCAGCAGCAGGATCACGAACAGCCGACCGACCATCGAGGCGAAGAAGCGGCGCAGGCGCATCATTCCAGGGTGACCGCCGTGGCCAGCACGTACCCTTCGTTGCGCACGGTCTTGATCAGGCCGTCGCTGCCGCCGTCATCGGCCAGCTTGTTGCGCAGCCGGCTGACCTGCAGGTCGATCGCGCGGTCCTGCGATTCGTAGCTGCGGCCGCTGCTCAGCGATACCAGCTGTTCGCGCGAGAGCACCTTGTTGGCGTGCCCGACGAACACGCGCAGCAGCCGGAACTCGGCGCCGGACAGCACCACCACGCGCCCATCCGGGTCGACCAGGTGGCGATGCTCCAGGTCGAAGATCCAGTGCGAGAAGCGTGCCCGGCGGATCGCCAGCGGTTCCAGGTTGGCCGGCAGCGCCTCGGTCCGGCGCAGCACGTTGCGGATGCGCGCGAGCAGTTCGCGCGGTTCGAACGGCTTGCCCAGGTAATCGTCGGCGCCCATTTCCAGGCCCAGCACGCGGTCGATCGGCTCGCTGCGCGCAGTGAGCATGATCACCGGCGTGCTTGAACGCGCGCGCAGGTCGCGGCACAGGGTCAGGCCATCTTCGCGCGGCAGGTTGAGGTCGAGCACGATCAGGTCCACGTGCTCGCGTTCCAGCACCTGGCGCATGCCCTGGCCATCGCTGGCGGTGCTGACCTGGTAGCCGGCACGACCGAGCTGTTCGGCCAGCAGCTGGCGGATGTCATTGTCGTCATCGACGATCAGCAGGCGTTGCATCGTAGTGGTGTTCTCCATGCGGCGATGATCCCCTGTCGGGAGCTGAACCGCATCCTCTGGTTTGCGTACGCATGTTTCAAGGCATGCACACGATACAGAAGGACACGTCGGACCGGGGCGTGGTTACGTCCTGTTACATGCCGTGCGTTGAGCCCTCCACAGGCGCTCTTCACAATGCTGACAACGCCGCCCGCCGGCCTGTCGAGTTGACGATCATCGTGAAGTCCCGCCTGCCTACCACCCGTCGCGGCCGCGTGCTGCTGTTGATCGCCCTGGCCGTACTGGTGTGCGGCATTGTCGCATGGAGCCTGCGCAAGCCGGGCGCCCCCACCCTGGCCACCAGCCCGGTGACCCGGGGCGACCTGGAGCAGACCGTGGAAGCCACCGGCGTGATCGATGCCTACAAGCTGGTCAGCGTGGGTGCGCAGGCCTCGGGCCAGATCAAGTCGCTGAAGGTGCAGCTGGGCGATACCGTCAAGCAGGGCGACCTGATCGCCGAGATCGACGCCACCACCCAGCGCAACGCCGTGCTCAACGCGCAGGCATCGCTGGACCAGGTCACCGCCCAGCGCGCGGTGCAGCAGGCCACCCTGCGCCAGGCCGAACTGGAATTCGCGCGCCAGCAGGAAATGCTGGCGGCCGAGGCCACCTCGCGTGCGGAGTTCGACAGCGCCGACGCTGCGCTCAAGACCGCCCGTGCGCAGGTCAAGGCCTATGACGCGCAGATCCAGGGCCGCCAGACCGAGCTGGGCACGGCCAACGCCAACCTGGCCTACACCCGCATCACCGCGCCGATGGACGGCACCGTGGTCGCGGTGGTGGCCGAAGAAGGCCGCACCGTGAATGCCAACCAGACCGCACCGACCATCGTGATGCTGGCGCGGCTGGACCTGGTGACGGTGAATGCCGAGGTCTCCGAAGCGGACGTGGTCAAGATCAAGGCCGGCATGCCGGTGTACTTCACCACGCTGGGCGACCCGGACCGCAAGTACCACGCCACCCTGCGCCAGATCAATCCGGCACCGTCCTCGATCGCCAGCGACAGTTCCAGCAGCTCCAGCTCGTCCAGTTCCAGCTCCAGTTCGGCGGTGTACTACAACGCCCTGTTCGACGTGGAGAACCCGGACGGCACGCTGCGCATCGACATGACCGCGCAGGTGTCGGTGATGCTCAAGCAGGCCAAGGGCGTGTTGATCATTCCGTCGGTGGCGCTGGGTCCGAAATCACGCGATGGCCAGTACATCGTGCGCGTGGCCGATGCCGACGGCATGCCACAGCCGCGCAAGGTCAAGGTCGGCATCAACACCGGTTCCAGCGCGGAAGTGCTGTCGGGCCTGAAGGAAGGCGAGAAGGTAGTGGTCGGCGAAGGCAGCGCCACCCCGGCCGCGTCGGGCAGCGGCAACCGCGGTGGCGCGCAGATGCGCATGGGTGGCCCGGGCATGGGGCCGCGTCGATGAAGACCGCACCCACCGGCGCGCCGCTGCTGCGGCTGCGCGACCTGCGCCGCGAGTTCCCGGCCGGCGATGAGACCATCGCCGTGCTGCGCGACGTCAACCTGGACATCGCCGCCGGCGAGATGGTGGCCATCGTCGGCCAGTCCGGCTCGGGCAAGTCGACGCTGATGAACATCCTTGGCTGCCTGGACCGCCCCACCCGCGGCAGCTACCAGGTGGCCGGCCGCGAAACCGGCAGCATGCTGCCAGACGAACTGGCCGAACTGCGCCGCGAACATTTCGGCTTCATCTTCCAGCGCTATCACCTGCTTGGCGACCTGGATGCACGCGGCAACGTGGAAGTGCCGTCGGTGTACGCCGGCAGCCCAGCGCCGGTGCGCAGCGCGCGCGCCGAACAGCTGCTGCAGCGGCTGGGCCTGGGCGACCGCATGCGGCACAAGCCGGGCCAGCTGTCCGGTGGCCAGCAGCAGCGCGTGTCGATCGCGCGGGCGCTGATGAACGGTGGCGAGGTGATCCTGGCCGACGAGCCGACCGGCGCGCTGGACACGAAATCCGGTGAGGAGGTGATGGGCATCCTCGGCGAGCTGCATGCCGAAGGCCACACCATCATCATCGTCACCCACGACATGTCGGTGGCCGAACACGCCCAGCGCATCATCGAGATCCGCGACGGCGAGATCATCGCCGACCGCGTCAACCCCAACGCACCCCGCTACCGCGCACAGCGCACGCCGACCGTGGCCGCCACCAGGGGCCACAGCTGGCGCGCCGCGCGCGACCGCTTCACCGAAGCATTCCGGATGGCGCTGCTGGCGATGAACGCGCACCGCCTGCGTACCTTCCTGACCATGCTCGGCATCATCATCGGCATCGCCTCGGTGGTGTCGGTGGTGGCGATGGGCAACGGCTCGCAGCAGCAGATCCTGCAGAACATCAGCGCGCTGGGCACCAACACCATCGACGTCTACCCCGGGCGCGGCTTTGGCGACATGCGCTCGGCGCGGGTGCAGACGCTCAAGGCCAGCGACGCCGACGCGCTGGCGCGGCAGAGCTACATCGACAGCGTCACCCCCAGCGTGTCCTCCTCGGCCACCGCGCGCTACCGCAACCAGTCGGCCACCGCGCAGGTCAGCGGCGTGGGCGAGCAGTTCTTCCGGGTCAAGGGCGTGACCCTGAGCGCCGGCAGCTTCTTCGATGCCGATGCAGTGAAAGGTCTGGCGCAGGTGGCGGTGATCGATGAGAACACCCGCACCCAGTTCTTCCCCAACGGCGCCGACCCGGTCGGCCAGGTGATCCTGCTCGGCAACGTGCCGGTGCGCGTGATCGGCGTGGCCCAGCGCCAGAGCATGGGCTTTGGCAGCAGCACCAGCCTGTCGATCTGGGTGCCCTACACCACGGTGATGTCGCGCATGCTCGGCCAGAGCTACGTGTCCAGCATTACCGTGCGGGTGGACGATGCCACCCCGATGGATGCGGCGCAGGCCGCCATTTCCAAGCTGCTGGTCATGCGCCATGGCACCGAGGACTTCTTCCTCAGCAACAGCGCCGAGATCCGCGACACCATCGAGCAGACCACCCGCACGATGACCCTGCTGATCAGCGCCATCGCCGCCATCGCGCTGCTGGTCGGCGGGATCGGGGTGATGAACATCATGCTGGTGTCGGTCACCGAGCGCACCCGCGAAATCGGCGTGCGCATGGCGGTGGGCGCGCGGCAGAGCGACATCCGCCAGCAGTTCCTGATCGAAGCGGTGCTGGTGTGCCTGCTCGGCGGCCTGCTCGGCGTGGGCCTGTCGCTGGTGGTGGGCTGGGTGTTCGACACCTTCGCCCCTGATTTCAAGATGCTGTTCTCCACTGCCTCGATCGTGGCCGCGTTCGCGTGCTCCAGTCTGATCGGCGTGGCGTTCGGCTTCCTTCCGGCACGCAATGCGGCCCAACTCGATCCCGTGGAGGCGCTGGCGCGCGAATGAAGACGTCCATCCTGATTACCACCACCCTGCTGCTGTCGGCCTGCGCCAGCACCGGCCACTACCAGGTCGAAGCGCCCAGCGTGCCGGCCGTATACGGCCGTGGCGATGCGCAGCGCAACGCGCCTGTCGAAGCGTCAAACGCCGCTTCCCTGCTGCGCACCGACGTGCGCGACGACGCCTGGTGGACCGGCTTCGGCGACCCGCGGCTGGACCGCGTGATCGCGCGTGCGCTGCAGGCCAACACCGACCTGGCCTCGGCCGGGCTGGCGGTGCAGCGCGCCCGCCTGCAGGCCGGGCTGAGCGACAACGCGTTGTGGCCGCAGCCGTCGGGCAGCGTCGGCAGCAGCGGCAATCGCCCCATCGACCAGGGCGCCGACTGGAACCGCAGCAGTTCGGCCGGGGTCTCGCTGCAATGGGAAATCGACCTGTGGGGCCGCCTGCGCACCCAGCGCGACATCGCGCAGTGGGAAGCCCAGGCCAGCGAGGAAGACCTGCAGAACACCGCGCTGCTGGTGATCGGCGACGTGGCCACGCAGTACTGGACCCTGGCCTATCTCAACCAGTCGATCGCGGCCGGCGAAGCGAACCTGGCGCGCCTGCAGCGCACCCAGGAACTGGTGCAGGCCCGCTTCACGGCCGGCGCGGTGTCGCGGCTGGAAGTGCGCCAGGCCACCCAGCAGCTGGAAGCACAGCGTGCCGCGCAGAGCGCGCTGGAACAGCAGCGCGTGGCCAGCCGCAATGCGCTGACCGTGCTGCTGGATGGCCAGCCCTGGCCGCAGGCCGACGAACCGCAGGCGCTGGACAGTGCCGGCAGCCCGGCCATCGCCGAGGGCCTGCCGGCCGACCTGCTGGGCCGGCGCCCGGACCTGCGCGCAGCCGAACTGCGCCTGCGCAACAGCCTGAAGAACATCAAGGTGACCGCCACCAGCTACTACCCGGCCTTGAGCCTGACCGGCGGCGTGAGCAGCGGCGCGACCACGCTGTCGGATGTGCTGAAGAACCCGGTGGCCTCGCTGGGTGCGGGGCTGTCGCTGCCGTTCCTCAACATCCGCCAAGCCCAGCTGGACACGCAGATCGCCGGTACCGATTACCAGATCGCGGCCAACACCTTCCGGCGCACGCTGTACACGGCGCTGTCGGAGGTGGACAACGCGTTGTCGGCGCGCACCCAGTTCACCACCCAGGTGGCGGCGTCGCAGGCGTCGTATGACGAAGCGGTGGAAATCGAGCGCATGTACGAAGTGCGCTACCGGGTCGGCGCCACCGACCTGCGTACCTGGCTGGAAGCGCAGCAGACCCGCCGCGACGCCGAGCTGTCGCTGGCGTCGGTGAAGCAGAAGCAGCTGGTCAACGACGTGACGTTGTTCAAGGCGCTGGGGGGCAGCGCGGGGTGAACCGTTTGAAGCGGCGCGTCAGCTGCGCTGACGTACCGCTTCAAACAGGCTGACACCTGCAGCCACCGAAACATTCAGGCTCTCGATGTCGCCCGGCATCGGGATCTTGACCAGGCCGTCGCAGTTTTCGCGGGTCAGGCGGCGCATGCCGTCGGCTTCGCCGCCCAGCACCAACGCCACGTTGCCCTTCAGGTCGATCGAATACAGCGAGGTGGTGGCTTCACCGGCCAGGCCATAGATCCACACGCCCTGCTTCTGCAGGTCCTTCAGGCAGCGCGACAGGTTGGTCACCGCCACCACCGGGATGCGGTCGGCGGCGCCGGCCGAGGTCTTGCGCACGGTGGCATTGACCGTGGCCGACTTGTCCTTGGGAATGATCACCGCGGTGGCACCGGCGGCCGCTGCGCTGCGCAGGCAGGCGCCCAGGTTGTGCGGGTCCTGCACCTCGTCGAGGATCAGCAGCAGGGCCTTGCCCTCGGCGGCCTCGACCAGGCCTTCCAGCTCGTTCTCACCCCAGGTGCGGGCCGCCTGGTAGCGCGCGGCCACGCCCTGGTGGCGCACCGAACCGCCCACGCCGTCCAGCGCCTGGGTGTTCACCTTGCGCACGTCGATGCCCTTGCGGCGTGCGTTTTCCTCGATTTCGGTCAGCCGCGGATTCTTCGCGCTCGCCTCGATGAGCACTTCGCGGACGTTCTCGGCATCGTTCTCGATTGAGGAGGCGACGGCGTTGACGCCGACAATCCACTGGCTTTGCTTGCTCATTGCGGGGGCGGGACCGGTACAGGGGGTGGTAATGGTAGAGCATTGCCGGTTCGGCTGCCGTAGCGGCGCGGCCCTGCCCGGCCGCTCAACGGGGCCAGCGGGCGGTGTCGTGGTCCGGGTGCTGGTGGGAAACCAGCGTGCGCAGGCGCTCGGCGTCGGGGTCGTCTTCCTGCAGGATCACCTCAGCCCGCCCAGCTGGTCCACGAACGGCAGCTTGGACTCGGTGCCGTACTGGACCGTCGGCGGCAGCCGTCCAGGCTGGTCGAACGCGCCGGCCGCCACCGCCATGCCGTCCTCGCCTTCGTAGGTCAGCGGGGTGCCGCAGTCGGCGCAGAAGCCCCGGCGGAAGTGGTTGGAGGACTGGAACCGGCGCGGCTCGCCGCGGGTCCACTGGAAATCGGCCCCGCGAACCGAGACCAGCGGGGCGTAGTACGCCCCGAAGGCCTTCTGGCACATCCGGCAGTGGCAGATGGAACGATCCGGCAAGGCGCCGCGGACATGGAAGCGCACCGCGCCGCATTGGCAACCGCCGGAGAATTCGGGAACCGGGTTCATCGTTCACTCCTCACGTCCGTACCGACCAACGGTCGGCACCTACCAAGGCATCGTCCCGCGACGGTAGGTACCGACCGTTGGTCGGTACACCGCGGGCCTCAATACTTCTGCTTTTGCCGCTTCGCCGGCTGGCCGCGTGGCGGCAAGGCCGGTTCTTCATCGCCCTTCTCTTCCACCAGCCGGAAGTCGATCTTGCGTTCTTCCATGCTGGCCTTGAGCACCAGGATCCGCACGCGGTCACCCAGGCGGTAGCTGGTGCCACGGCGTTCGCCGCTGAGCGTCTTGCGGGTCGCGTCGAACTGGTAATAGTCGTGCGGCAGCTGGGTGACATGGACCAGGCCATTGACCTTGGAATCATCCAGTTCCACGAACAGGCCGAAGCTGGTCACGCCGCTGATCACGCCGTCGAACTGGCCGCCCACGTGTTTTTCCATCCACGCCGCGCGGTAGCGCTCGTCGACCTCGCGCTCGGCCTCGTCGGCCCGGCGCTCGCGTTCGGAGCACTGCAGCGCCAGCGCGGCCATTTCGCGCTGGGTATAGGTGAACTTCTCCAGCGGCTTGCCGCTCAGCGCATGCTTGATCGCACGGTGCACCAGCAGGTCCGGGTAACGGCGGATCGGCGAGGTGAAGTGCGCATACGCATCCAGCGCCAGGCCGAAGTGGCCCTGGTTGTCCGGCGAGTACACCGCCAGGCTCTGGCTGCGCAGCAGCACCGATTCGATCAGCGCCGAATCGGGGCGCTCGCGCACCTTCTTGAGCAGCTTGGTGTAATCGCCCGGCTGCACCTTTGACCACGGCGGCAGACTCAGCTTGAATTCCTTGAGGAACTCCAGCAGGTCCTCGAACTTGGCTTCCGGCGGCTTGGCGTGGTCACGGAACGGGGCCGGCACCTGCTTGTACAGCAGGTAGCGCGCGGCCTGCACGTTGGCCGCGATCATGCATTCCTCGATCAGCTTGTGCGCATCGTTGCGCACCAGCATGCCGGCCTGGGTGACTTCGCCGGTATTGTCGAGCACGAAGCGCACTTCGGAGGATTCGAACTCGATCGCGCCACGGCGGGTGCGGGCCTTGGCCAGCACCTTGTACAGCTGGTGCAGGCGCTCGACCTGCGGCAGCAGCGCACCGATGGCGTTGCGCGCGGCCGGATCGTTCTCGCCCACCGCCTGCCAGACCTGGGTGTAGGTCAGGCGCGCATGCGAGTTCATCACGGCTTCGTAGAAGCGCGAGTGGATCACTTCGCCCTCGCGGTTCACCTGCATGTCGCAGACGAAGCACATGCGGTCGACCTTGGGCATCAGCGAGCAGATGCCGTTGGACAGCGTCTCGGGCAGCATCGGGACCACGAAGCCGGGGAAGTACACCGAGGTGGCGCGCTTCTGTGCTTCATCGTCCAGCGGCGTGCCGGGACGGACGTAGTTGGAGACGTCGGCGATGGCCACCACCAGGCGGAAGCCTTCGGCGTTGGGTTCGCAGTAGACCGCGTCGTCGAAGTCCTTGGCGTCTTCGCCGTCGATGGTGACCAGCGGCGTGCTGCGCAGGTCGACGCGGTCGCCGATCATGGCCGGCTCCACCTGCATCGGCACCGATGCGGCTTCGTCCAGCACCTGCTGCGGGAATTCGAACGGCAGCTCATGGCCGTGGATCGCGGTTTCCACGATCAGCGAGGCGGTGAGCTTGTCGCCGAGCACAGCGATGATGCGGCCGATCGGCGGGCGCCGGGTATCCGGGGCCTGGGTCAGTTCACACACCACCAGCTGGCCATCGCGGGCATCGCCGGTCTGGTCGGGCGGAATCTGCACGTTGCGCTGGATGCGCTTGTCGTCGGGCACCACGTAATTGATGCCGAACTCGACGCTGAAGCGGCCGATCAGGCGGGTCATGCCGCGCTCGAGCACGCGGGCGATGCTGCCTTCGCGGCGGCCGCGGCGGTCGATGCCGGTCACGTTCGCGAGCACGCGGTCGCCGTGCATGACCTTGCGCATTTCATACGGCGCCAGGAACAGGTCGTCGCCGCCGTCCACCGGGCGCAGGAAGCCGAACCCTTCGGGGTTGGCGATCACTACGCCGGTGATCAGGTTGGTGGCCTGCACCGGGGCGAAGCCGCCGCGGCGGTTCTGCACCAGCTGGCCGTCGCGCACCATCGCGCCCAGGCGCTTGCCCAGCGCGTCGGCGCGGTCGGGCTCGGTCAGGCCCAGCTGGATGCCGATTTCCTCGGCGGTCTGCGGGCCATCGCAGCGATCCAGCAGCTGCAGGATCGCTTCGCGGCTGGCGATGGGCTGGGCGTAGCGTTCAGCTTCACGGGCGGCAAAGGGATCGTCCACGCTGCCAACCGGCGCGCTGGGGCGCGGGTTGCGGCGGGTCGGAATCGGCGGGCCATCCGGCCGGGGGCCGGAGCGCTTGCCGCCACGGGGCGGCGCGGGGGTGCTCATGGACTCGGGCATCCAGGGCGGCAGCTTGCCGGATTTGGCAGCAGCGCGGGACTTGCCCGACGGACCGGCAGCCTGCTTGGGCGCCGGGGACTTGGGGGCTTTTGCGCCCCGGGTCGGTTTCTTTGATTTCATCGACCCCCATGGTACCGCGTGCCGGTGTGCAGAATGGGTCATTGCCGCGGCCCATGCAGGATTGTGAAGAAATTTAACAAAACCGTTGACAACCCCTGCGGACTTGCCCAGAATTCGCCCCCTGAGTCGCCCAGGTGGCGGAATTGGTAGACGCACTAGCTTCAGGTGCTAGCGGGGGCAACTTCGTGGAGGTTCGAGTCCTCTCCTGGGCACCATGACTCAGAAAATGATCAAACCCGCGCAAGCGGGTTTTTTCGTTTCAGGCCTCCGGCGTGTAGAACCGGGCCGACAGCCCTGCCCGCCCCGGGAAGTACTTGAACCAGGGCCGCGCCGCGTCGACCACTGCCGCCACGGCCGGGTGCGCCATCAAGCGCTCGAGATAGTCGAGCAGGTGGACCGCGTTGCCGGGAATGGGCACATACGCCACGGCGTAGAACAAAGCGGGCGCCGCCGCACAATCGGCCATGCTGAATCCTTCGCCGGCCAGCCACGTGCGGTCTTCCAGTTGGCGATTCATGGCGGCGTAGCTTTCCAGCAGCCGAGACCGGGCAGCCTGCGCGGCATCCTCGCTGCGCCCGCTTTCGGGCTTGAGCCGTTCGGCGGTCAGCGCCTGCATCGGGGTCATGACATAGAAGTCGGAGAACCGGTCCCAGAAGCGCACGGCCAAGGCGGCATCGGCATCGGCCGGAATCAGGCGCGCGCCGGCGGCCAGCTGCTGCAGGTATTCGATGATGATGCTGGTCTCGGCAACGGCACGGCCGTGGTCGACCAGCACGGGCATCTTCCCGGCCGGGGAGATGGCCTGGAGCATCTCGCGATCGGCGGGGTCGCCCAGGTTGACCATGCGTTCGTCCAGGGCCACGCCGAGCACGCGGGCGGCGATCAGCACCTTCTGGCAGCAGGACGACAGCGGGTGGGCGTGCAGGATCGGCAGTGCCATGGAAACTCCAGAGAGTCGGTATGGGCCGAGTATGCCAATCGGTGCTATCGCATGCATTGACAGCCTCCGGATGCTTCCGCATAATTCGCCCCCTGAGTCGCCCAGATGGCGGAATTGGTAGACGCACTAGCTTCAGGTGCTAGCGGGGGCAACTTCGTGGAGGTTCGAGTCCTCTTCTGGGCACCACGACTCGGTAAATGATCAAACCCGCGCAAGCGGGTTTTTTCGTATCTGCGGCATGGATCGCGCGGGAAATTTTCTTCGACATCCTGTTGACACACTCGCGGTTCTCCCGCAAAATTCTCCTCCTGAGTCGCCCAGGTGGCGGAATTGGTAGACGCACTAGCTTCAGGTGCTAGCGGGGGCAACTTCGTGGAGGTTCGAGTCCTCTCCTGGGCACCATGACTCAGTAAATGATCAAACCCGCGCAAGCGGGTTTTTTCGTTTCTATCGCTTGCGATTTCATGGAGCCGGGCTATGCCTGGCTTCATGCATTTGGGCGAACAGCCGGTGGTTCCCGCATGGCCTGAGCTGGGCCGGCGGGTGCGGGGGTACGGGGGGCGCCGTGAACCCATCCTTGGGGGCTCTTGCGAAACATCCATGTTTCGCAAAGCCCCCGTACCCCCGCCCCCGCCGACCCTCGACGGTGTGTTGGTGGTCACGGGAAGATCAACGGCGGTGCCGATCATTTTCATGCGTTACCGGACGTGGTGGCGTTCCGTGCCGTCGTTCGGGAACCGACGCTACCGGACCAGGCCCGGTCGGCGTAACCGGCCCCAGCCCCATTCGCGTACCCACCGCGTAGAGCCACGCCCTGCGTGGCTGCTCTCGTTTCCGCACGCGACCATCTATCGGGGGAGGCCGGCGGGCAGCCCCTGTAGGGACTGTCAAAAACATGGATGTTTTTGCCAAGCCCCCATGGATGGGTTTACGGCGTGTCCCGTAAGGGGCTGCCCGTCGGCCTCCCCAGCACGTAGCAACCGAAACGCTGCTGTTGGCTGTAAAAAAAACCCCGCTCTTCAGCGGGGCTTCTCGTTTCAGCAACTCACACCATCAATGCCCGCCGGCAGACGCCGCGCCGGCACCGGCGCCGAACGGCGGCTTGGCCAGCCACAGGAAGGCGATGATGGCCAGGAAGATCCAGCCCAGCAGGAAGAAGATGTCGTTGAAGCCCATCTGCGATGCCTGGTGGTTGATGATGTTGTTCAACGCCGCTGCACCATGTTGCAGGTCGCCCTGCCCCATCGCCGCCACCTTCTCCTGCATGCCCGGCGTGTAGCCGGAAATGCTTTCGGTCAGGTGCGCGTGGTGCTCCTGCGTGCGGCGCGCCCACAGCCACGTCGTCAGCGACGCCGCGAAGCTGCCACCCAGCGTACGCAGGAACGTGGCCAGGCCCGAACCCGCCGCGATCTCGCGGCCGTCCAGGTCAGACAGCAGGATCTGCAGCACCGGCATGAAGAACAGCGCCACGCCGATGCCCATGATCAGCTGCACCCCCGCCACGTGCGCGAAGTCCACCTGCAGGTTGAAGCCCGAACGCAGGAAGCTGGTGAAGGACAGGAACACGAACGCGAAGGAGGCGATCCAGCGCATGTCGAACCGCGACGCGTACTTGCCCACGAACGGCGTCATGATCACCGGCAGGATGCCGATCGGCGCCGTGGCCAGGCCCGCCCAGATCGCCGTATAGCCCATGTCACGCTGCAGCCACTGCGGGATCAGCAGCGACACGCTGAAGAACGCCGCATACGCCACCACCATCGCCAGCGTGCCGGCGCGGAAGTTGCGGTGGCGGAACAGCCGCAGGTCCACGATCGGGTCCTTGTCGGTCAGCTCCCAGATAAGGAACACCGCCAGTGCCACCACCGAGACGCAGGCCAGCACCACGATCGTCGGCGAACTGAACCAGTCCTCGTCGTTGCCCAGGTCCAGCACCAGCTGCAGCGCACCCACGCCGATGATGAGCGTGATCAGGCCCACGTAATCCATCTTCGGCTTTTCGATGTGCTCCGGGCGGCCCTTCAGCTGGTTGCCCACCACCAGCGCGGCGAAGATGCCCAGCGGTACGTTGATCAGGAAGATCCATTCCCAGCTGTAGTTGTCGGTGATCCAGCCGCCCAGGATCGGGCCGCAGATCGGTGCCACCACCGTGATCATCGCCAGCAGTGCCAGCGCCTGCCCGCGTTTCTCGCGGGGGTAGATCGACACCAGCAGCGACTGCGTGATCGGGTACATCGGGCCGGCCACGAAACCCTGCAGCGCGCGCGACACCACCAGCATGCCCATGCTCTGCGCCAGGCCGCACAGCAGCGACGCGATCACGAACGACAGCGTGGCCCAGATGAACAGCTTGGTTTCACCGAAGCGCCGGCTCAGCCAGCCGGTCAGCGGCAGTGCGATGGCCGTGCTGACCGCGAACGAGGTGATGACCCAGGTGGCCTGCTGCGAACTGGCGCCGAGGTTGCCGGCGATGGTCGGCAGCGAAACGTTGGCGATGGTGGTGTCGAGCACCTGCATGAACGAGGCCATGGCCAGGCCTGCAGTACACAGCGCGACGTTGGCCGGCCGGAACGCGCCGGTCGCACCTGGCGCCGACGGCGCGCCCGGCAGGCCGGGCGCGGCGGGAGCTTGTGCGGACATGGATACCTCAGCTCGCCTTCGACTGGCGCGGCAGGTTGCTCTGGATGATCTCGTGGATCACATCGTCGGCGCTGTGCAGCTGCTTGGCATACACGTCGGTGTCGAACACCTGGCCCTTGGCCGTGGTGGTCGGCAGCACGGTGCCCTTCTGGTCGCGCAGGCTCACTTCCGCCTTCATCGACAGGCCGATGCGCAGCGGATTGTCGGCCAGCTGCTTGGCATCGATGGCGATGCGCACCGGAACGCGCTGCACGATCTTGATCCAGTTGCCGCTGGCGTTCTGCGCCGGCAGCAGCGAGAACGCCGAACCGGTGCCCAGGCCGAGGCTGTCGATGCGGCCCTTGTACTTCACGTCACCGCCGTACAGGTCCGAGCGCAGCTCCACTTCCTGGCCCAGGCGCATGTGGCGCAGCTGGGTTTCCTTGAAGTTGGCTTCCACCCACATCTGTTCGGTCGGCACCACCGCCATCAGTGCGGTACCCGGCTGCACGCGCTGGCCCACCTGCACCGAGCGACGGGCCACGTAGCCGCTGACCGGCGCGACGATGCCGGCGCGGGCGTTGTTGAGGTAGGCCTGGCGCAGCTGCGCCGCAGCGGCTTCCACGTCCGGCTGGGTGGCGATCACGGTGTCGTCGACCAGCGCGTTGCTGCGCTCGAAGGTTTCGCGCGAGCCGGCCACGGCCGCTTCGGCGGCCGCCAGTTCGTTGCGGGCGTGCGCCAGCTCTTCATCGGAAATCGCGCCGGTGGCGGCCAGGCCCTTGCGGCGCGCGAAGTCTTCGCGGACGCGGTTGAGGGTGACCTGGCGCGCGCTCAGTTCGGCCTGCGCGCCTTCCACGCTGCGGTACAGGCCGCGGGTCTGGCGCACGGTGCGGGCCAGGTTGGCGCGGGCCTGCTGCAGCGCCACTTCGGTGTCGGCCGGGTCCAGCTGCACCAGCAGCTGGCCGCGCTCGACGCGCATGCCGTCATCGGCGTTGATCGCCACCACGGTACCGGTCACCAGCGGGGTGATCTGCACCTGGTTGCCCTGCACATAGGCGTCGTCGGTTTCTTCGAACCAGCGGCCGAACATGAAGTACCACAGCGCCGCGGCGGCGAGCAGCAGCACCACGATGGCCAACAGGCCGCGCAGCAGCTTGCCACGGCGGGAGGGGGCTGCCGGTGCGGCAGCGGGAGCGGAAGTCTGGCTCATGGAAGGTATCTCAGGAATGCGTGGATTCGGGGGCGGTGGCGAACGTGGCGGTGTCGCCGGACGGGGTGAAGCCCCCGCCCAGCGCCTGGCTCAGCCGAACCGAAACAAGGATCTGCCGTGACTGCAGCGAGGCCAGCTGCTGCTGCGACTGCAGCAGCTGCGCTTCCACGCTGAGCACGTCCAGGTAGCTGCCGATGCCGGCCTTGTAGCGCTGCTGCGCCAGCTCGTGGGCGGCACGCGCGGTGCTCACTGCCTGCGCCTGCGACGCGGCCTGGTCGGCCAGCGAGCGCACTGCGTTGACCTGGTCGGCCACCTCGCGCAGCGCGGTGACCACCGACTGGTTGTAGTCGGCCACGGCCAGGTCGTACTGCGCGTCGGTCTTGTCCAGGTTGGCGCGCAGGCGGCCACCGTCGAAGATCGGCAGGCTCAGCGCCGGGCCGATGAAGGCGAAGGTCGAGCCGCTCTTGAGCAGCTGGTCCACTTCGCTGGCGACCACGCCGCCGAGCGCGGTGAGGTTGAGGCTGGGATAGAACTTCGCCTTGGCCGCGTCGATCTCGCGACCGGCCGCTTCCACGCGCCAGCGCGCGGCCACGATGTCCGGGCGGCGGCCCAGCAGTTCGCTGGGCAGCACGCCCGGCAGCTGCAGCGCGAGCGGGTTGAGCGGCTGCGGGCGTTCGATCTGCAGGCCACGGTCCGGGCCCTGCCCGACCAGCGCGGCCAGCGCGGTGCGGGCCTCGTCGATCTGCTGCTGTGCGGCCTGCAGCTGCTGCTGCGCGGCCGGAATGCGGGCTTCGGCCTGGCGGGTCTGCAGGTCGCTGTCGATGCCTGCCGCGCGACGCTGGCGGGTCAGCGTCAGCGTTTTCTGCGAGCGGTCCAGTTCTTCGCTGGCCACATCGTGCAGCTGCCACGCATAGCCGAGCTGCGCATAGGCTTCGGCGATGCCGGCCGACAGGTTCAGGCGCGCGGCCTGCGCGTCGACGGCAGCGGCATGGCCACTGTCCACCGCCGCTTCCCAGGCGGCGCGCTTGCCGCCCCACAGGTCCACGCCGTAGCTGACACTCAGGTAGGCCTGGCCGCTGCCGGCATAGCTGCCGCCGAGCTCGTCACCCACCATCGATTCGGGCAGGCGCACGCCGGTGTAGCCGCCAGAGGCGGACACGCTGGGCAGGCGGTCGGCATGTGCGGTGCCGATCTGGGCACGGGCCTGGCGCAGGCGCGCATCGGCGGCCTCCAGGCCCGGGTTGCGCTGCAGGCCTTCGGCGATCAGCGCGTCCAGCTGCGGGTCGTTCAGCGCCCGCCACCAGTCGGTGGCCGGGAACGCCGACGGGCTCAGGGTGTGGCCGGCCAAGGTGCGCTGGGTCTGCAGGCTGTCGGCGTCGAGCAGCTGGCCGTGCGGTTGCAGGCCACCGGTGCTGGCACAGGCGGCCAGCGCCAGCGCCAGCACGGACAGCAGCACCGGCCGCAGGGGGCGCAGCGATGAGGTGCGATCAGGTATGGAAGTCATGGCGAAATCAGAGAGTCACGGACACGGGTCAACAGGGAAAGCAGCAGGGCGCGCTCGTCGGCGGACAGGTCGCGCATGGCGTCGTCCATCACCGCGTCGCCGCGTTGCTTGAGGCGGGACCACAGCTGGCGGCCCTCGTCGGTCAGTACGATCTGCAGCGCACGCCGGTCCTGCGCATGCGGTTCACGGCGGACGCAGCCCAGGGCCTCCAGCTTGTCCAGCAGGCGGGTGACCGCGCTGGGCACCTGGTCCAGGGCCTGGGCCAGTTCGTTGGCGGTGCACGGCGCGCGGAACGACAGCACCTTCAGGCCCAGGTAGTGGGTGAAGCCGATATCGAGGTTTTCCTCGGCCATGGAAACGTCCAGCTGGCGCATCAGGCCATCGCGGACCTGGCGCAGCAGCAGGCCCAGGCTGGGCGGCGTGGATTCAGGGCAGATCATCATGGGGACGCACTTTACTTCCGAAAAATATATTTCTCAATGGAAATATTTAATCTGGAAGGAAATGCAGTGTTGCCCCATTCAGGACAACGCCCCGGACCCCCGATTCCTTCACATCGCTTGGCATCCCACGCCGCATCCGGATAATCGACCGCCTGCGAGGGCGACAGCCGTCGCCGTCCCTTGCCACAGGTAACAATCCCGCATGACCGATCTAGCCCGCCCCGCTTTCCACGGCTTTGAACAGCTGCCCCTGCGTGAATACGCTGAACGGGCGTACCTCGACTACTCGATGTACGTGGTGCTCGACCGTGCGCTGCCGTTCATCGGCGACGGCCTCAAGCCGGTGCAGCGCCGCATCATCTATGCGATGAGCGAGCTGGGGCTGAACGCCGCCGCCAAGCCGAAGAAGTCCGCGCGTACCGTCGGCGACGTCATCGGTAAGTACCACCCGCACGGCGACAGCGCCTGTTACGAAGCGCTGGTGCTGATGGCCCAGCCGTTCTCGTACCGCTACCCGCTGATTGAAGGCCAAGGCAACTTCGGTTCCACCGACGATCCGAAGTCGTTCGCGGCGATGCGCTACACCGAATCCAAGCTGACCCCGATCGCCGAAGTGCTGCTGGGCGAAATCAACCAGGGCACCACCGACTGGACCCCGAACTTCGACGGCACCCTGGAAGAGCCGACCTGGATGCCGGCACGCCTGCCGCACCTGCTGCTCAACGGCACCACCGGCATCGCCGTGGGCATGGCCACCGACGTGCCGCCGCACAACCTCAACGAGATCGTCAGCGCGCTGCTGCACCTGCTGGATGATCCCGAGGCCAGCATCGGCGACCTGCTCGAGCACGTGAAGGGCCCGGATTACCCGAGCGCGGCCGAGATCATCACCCCGGCCGCCGACCTGCGCACCATGTACGAGACCGGCTACGGCAGCGTGCGCGCCCGCTCGACGTTCTTCAAGGACGGCACCAACATCGTCATCAACGCGCTGCCCTTCCAGGTTTCGCCGTCGAAGGTGATCGAGCAGATCGCCGCGCAGATGCGCGCCAAGAAGCTGCCGTGGCTGGAAGACATCCGCGACGAATCCGACCACGCCAACCCGGTGCGGGTGGTGCTGGTGCCGCGTTCCAACCGCGTCGATGCCGAACAGCTGATGGGCCACCTGTTCGCCACCACCGACCTGGAGCGCAGCTACCGGGTCAACCTCAACGTGATCGGGCTGGACGGGCGTCCGCAGGTGAAGAACCTGAAGATGCTGCTCAGCGAATGGCTGCAGTTCCGCGGCACCACCGTGACCCGCCGCCTTACCCATCGCCTGGAAAAGGTCGAGCGTCGCCTGCACCTGTTGGAAGGCCTGCTGGTGGCGTTCCTCAACCTGGATGAAGTGATCCACATCATCCGCACCGAGGACGAGCCCAAGCGGGCGCTGATCGCGCGCTTCGAGCTGAGCGACGACCAGGCCGAATACATCCTGGAAACCAAGCTCAAGCAGCTGGCGCGCCTGGAAGAAATGAAGATCCGCGGCGAGCAGGACGAACTGGCCAAGGAACGCGACAAGATCCAGTCGATCCTGGACAGCAAGGCCAAGCTGCGCAAGCTGATCCGCGACGAGCTGGTGGCCGATGCGAAGAAGTTCGGCGATGCGCGCCGTTCGCCGCTGGTGCAGCGTGGCGCCGCGCAGGCGATCGACGAAACCGAGCTGGTGCCGAGCGAGCCGATGACCGTGGTGCTGTCCGAAAAGGGCTGGATCCGCGCGGCCAAGGGCCACGACATGGACCCGTCCACCCTGTCCTACCGCGACGGTGATGCCCTGCTGGGTTCGGTACGTGCACGCAGCACGCAGCAGGTGGCGTTCCTGGACAGCGAAGGCCGCGCCTATTCCACGCTGGTGCACACCCTTCCCTCGGCACGTGGCAATGGCGAGCCGCTCACCGGTCGCTTCTCGCCGGCCCCGGGCAGCGCATTCATGACCCTGGCCAGCGGCGAGAACGCCACCCGCTTCGTGCTGGCGTCCACCCACGGCTATGGCTTCGTGACCCGCTTCGAGAACCTGACCGGGCGCAACAAGGCCGGCAAGGCGATGCTCAACCTGACCTCCGGTTCGAAGGTGCTGACCCCGGCCGTGGTGGCCAACCCGGACACCGACCGCATCGTGGCGGTGACCAGCTCGGGCAACCTGCTGGCCATCCCCGCCAGCGACCTGCCGGAACTGGACAAGGGCAAGGGCAACAAGATCATCGAGATCCCCAAGGCCAAGCTGGCCACCGAGCGCGTGGTCGCGGTGGTGGCGGTGGGCCCGGGCAACACGCTGCTGGTGCGCAGCGGGCAGCGCACCATGAACCTGTCGTACAAAGACCTGGAGGCCTACCTCGGCAGCCGCGCCAGCCGTGGGCACCTGCTGCCGCGTGGGTGGCAGAAGGTGGAAGGGTTGTCGGTGGAGTGATCGCCCACAAAAAAACCGGGGATTTCCCCGGTTTTTTTTTCGTCGCTGGCGTGCGGTTGGCTGGCTGGCGGACGGTGTTCTGGGCTGGCTGGCGGTTGCTGGCTGGCGGTTGTTGTCGCCCGAACAACGGTCGGGCGCTACCGGTGGGCGCATCAATGCGCGGCGGTGCCCTTCGCGTCCATCTTGCTGGTCTGGTACAGGGCCAGGCCGATGCGCTTGATCAGGCCCAGCTGCTGTTCCAGCCACCACGCGTGGTCTTCTTCGGTGTCCTTGAGCTGGACCAGCAGCATGTCGCGGCTCACGTAATCCTGGTGCTGTTCGCACAGCTTCATGCCGGCGGCCAGGTTGTTGCGCACGCTGTACTCGGTGTCCAGGTCCTTCTGCAGCATTTCCTCCACGGTCACGCCCGGCTCGAAGCCGTGCGGGCGCATGTCCGGGTTGCCGCCCAGGAACAGGATCCGGCGCAGCAGCGCGTCGGCGTGCTGGGTCTCCTCCTCCATCTCGTGGTTGAGGCGCTCGTACAGCGCGAACAGACCCTGGTCCTCGTAGCGGCGCGAGTGGATGAAGTACTGGTCGCGCGCGGCAAGTTCGCCACGCAGCAGTTCCTTCAGGCATTCAATGACGTCGGGATGGCCTTTCATGGGGGAGCTCCTGTGAATCGATGGGGGCCATGGTGCCCTATCCCGGATCGCCGTGATCTAATCGGAATCAGTTGCATGCGCAGGCGCAGGTGGGGTCGGCCTGCATGACCTTCTTCGGGGAGCGTGGGATGCGTCGTTGGCTGAAACGGGGTGCGTGGGCGTTCGGGGTGCTGGTCGGGATCGTGGTCGTCGTGATCGGCGTGGCCTGGTTCCTGCTGCGCGGCAGCCTGCCAGCGCTGGAGGGCGAACAGCCCGTGGCCGGGTTGCAGGCCAAGGTCAGCGTCAGCCGCGATGCGCTGGGCGTGGTCACCATCGATGCCGGCAGCGAGGCCGATGCGATGCGGGCACTGGGGCTGGTGCATGCGCAGGAGCGCTATTTCGAGATGGACCTGATGCGCCGCGCGGCGGCCGGCGAACTCTCGGAGCTGTTCGGTTCGGCCGCCGTGCCCACCGACCAGCGCATGCGGGTGCATCGCCTGCGTGCGCGCACCGATGCGCACCTTGCGCAGGCGCTGGGCGAGCGCCCGCAGGTGGTGCAGGCCTACGTGGAAGGCGTCAACCGTGGCCTGGACAGCCTGCGCGTGCGCCCCTGGCCTTACCTGCTGCTGCGCCAGCAACCCGCCGCATGGACCGCCACCGATTCGGTGCTGGCCGGGCTGGCCATGTACGCGGACCTGCAGGACCCCGCCAACGAGAACGAGCTGGCCATGCGCCGGATCCGCGAAGTGGCGCCGCCGGCGCTGTATGCGCTGCTCAGCCACGATGGCAGCGAATGGGATGCGCCCTTGTTTGGCGAGGCGCGTGGGAACGCGGTGCTGCCACCCTCCGATGCATTTCAGTTGCGTAACGACCAACGGTCGTTACCCACCGCAGGTGACGTTCCCACCACGGATGGAGCCACTACCGAACGCGCCGAGCAGGATGTCCACGGCAGCAACAATTTCGCGGTGGCCGGCGCATTGACTGCCGATGGCCGCGCGATCCTCGCCGACGACATGCACCTGGGCCTGCGGGCGCCGAACCTGTGGTTCCGGGTGCGGCTGCGCTACCCCGACCCCGGCGCACCGGGCGGCCAGGTGGATGTCAGCGGC
>NZ_JASCOP010000036.1:0-33609 GCF_029959395.1 Stenotrophomonas sp. PS02300 | reverse complement strand
GCCACGCAGGGCGTGGCTCTACGCCCACCGTGCCCGGGTAGAGCCACGCCCTGCGTGGCTGTCGTCCGGCCCGGGGTACAATGCGCGGCTACCCGGCAGCCCGCCCCGGCTGCCTGCCCGCCCACCCGACTGGAATAAGCGCCATGACCGGGACGCCAGCTTCGACCCTGCCGACCTCGGCCGGCACCGCCGTGCCTGCCATCGATTCGCCCCGCCCCGACCTGCTGCCCCTGCCCGGTTCCCGGCCGCAGGTGACCGGCCCGGTGCGCGGCAAGCTGTACATCAAGACCCACGGTTGCCAGATGAACGAGTACGACTCGACCAAGATGGCCGACGTACTTGCCGCCGAAGAAGGCCTGGAGCTGACCGACGACCCGGCCGAAGCCGACGTGCTGCTGATGAATACCTGCTCGATCCGCGAGAAAGCGCAGGAGAAGGTGTTCAGCCAGCTGGGCTACTGGAAGGCGCTGAAGAACAACGGCCGTGGCGTGATCATCGGCGTGGGCGGCTGCGTGGCCTCCCAGGAAGGCGAGGCGATCATCAAGCGCGCCCCGCACGTGGACCTGGTGTTCGGCCCGCAGACCCTGCACCGCCTGCCGGAGCTGATCCGCCAGCGGCGCGAATCGGGCAAGTCGCAGGTGGACATCAGCTTCCCCGAGATCGAGAAGTTCGACCGCCTGCCCGAGCCCCGGGCCGAGGGCGGTTCGGCGTTCGTGTCGATCATGGAAGGCTGCTCCAAGTACTGCTCGTTCTGCGTGGTGCCCTACACCCGCGGCACCGAGGTCAGCCGCCCGTTCGAGGACGTGGTGGTGGAAGTGGCGCAGCTGGCTGCGCAGGGCGTGCGCGAGATCAACCTGCTGGGCCAGAACGTCAACGCGTACCGCGGGCCGTATGGCGAGGGCGAGTTTGCCGACCTGGGCCTGCTGATCCGCACCATTGCCGAGATCGACGGGGTCGACCGCATCCGCTTCACCACCTCGCACCCGCTGGAGTTCAGCGACTCGCTGGTGGATGCCTACCGCGACGTGCCGCAGCTGGCCAACTTCCTGCACCTGCCGGTGCAGGCCGGCAGCGACCGCGTGCTGTCGGCGATGAAGCGCGGCTACACCGCACTCGAATTCAAGGCCAAGATCCGCAAGCTGCGCGCGGTGCGCCCGGACATTTCGATCAGCTCGGACTTCATCGTCGGCTTCCCCGGCGAAACCGACGCGGATTTCGAGAAGACCATGAAGCTGATCGAGGACGTGGGCTTCGACCACAGCTTCTCCTTCATCTATTCGCGCCGGCCGGGCACGCCCGCGGCCGACCTGGAAGACACGATCAGCGATGCGGAGAAGCATGCGCGGCTGTCGCGCCTGCAGGCCCGGATCAACGAGCAGGCCGCGGCCATTTCCCATGCGATGGTCGGCACGGTGCAGACGGTGCTGGTGGAAGGCCCCTCGCGCCGCGACCCGAACGAGCTGACCGGCAAGACCGAGAACATGCGGTCCGTGAATTTCCCGGGGCAGGCACGGCTGGTCGGCCAGCTGGTGGACGTGGAGATCACCGAGGCGTACAGCAACTCACTGCGCGGCCGGCTGGTGGTCGCCTGATCAATCCAGGCGCTTGCGGAACCGCAGGATGGCCAGGGTCATCATCACCACGATGAAGGCCAGCAGCGCCAGCACTTCGGGCCACAGCTCCCACCAGCGCGCGCCGCGCAGCATGATGCCGCGCACCAGGCGCAGGAAATGGGTGAGCGGCAGGATCTCGGCCAGCCACTGCACGATGCGCGGCATGCCGGCGAACGGGAACATGAAACCCGAGAGCAGGATCGACGGCAGGAACACGAACATCGTCATCTGCATGGCCTGGAACTGCGACTGCGCGCGGGTCGAGATCAACAGCCCCAGCGCCAGGTTGGCGGTGATCAACAGCACCGCTGCCAGGTAGACATCCAGCACGCTGCCGCGCACCGGCACCTCGAACAGCCACATCCCCAGCAGCAGCACCAGCGTGGTCTGGATCAACCCGATCACCGCATACGGCAGCACCTTGCCGACCATCAGTTCGCTGCGGCTCAGTGGCGTGGCGATCAACAGTTCCATGTTGCCGCGCTCGCGCTCGCGCACGATCGCCACGGCGGTGAACATCACCATGGTCATGGTCAGGATGATGCCGATCAGCCCGGGCACGATGTTGATCGCCGAGCGCCGCTGCGGGTTGTAGAACGCCACCACGCTGATCTGCCCGGCCGCACCCGAGGCACCCGCGCGCAGTGGCCGGTCGTTGCGCACCGGCTGGGTGTCCAGCGGCACCTGGGCCAGCTGCACCGCCGCGCTCTGCACCACGGTATCGCTGCCATCCACCAGCACCTGCACCGCCTCACGGCCGTCGAAGCGGCGTCGCTCGAAATCAGCGGGCACCACGATGCCGATGCTGACCTGCCCGCGCCGCAGCGCGGTCATCAGCTGGTCGGGGGTGTCCACGTGCAGGGTCGGGGTGATCACCCCGGTGGCCACCATGTCGGCCAGCAGCGCGCGCGAGGCCGTGCTGCCGGCCTGGTCGGCGATGCCGGTCTCCAGGTGGCGCAGGTTGAGGTTGATCGCATAGCCAAACAGCACCAGCTGCATCACAGGGATGCCAACGATCATGGCCAGGGTGATGCGGTCGCGGCGCATCTGCCGCAGCTCCTTGAGCACGATCGCCCACAGCCGGCGCAGGTTCATGGCGTGGCCCCGGCAGCAGCCGGCGCCTCGCGGCTGCGCGTGGCCGATACGAACACGTCTTCCAGATTGGCGGTGCTGCGCACCACGTCCGCGCCCTGCCCGGCCGCCTGCAGCGCCTGCTGCAGACGTGCTTCGGCGTCGTCGCCGGTTTCCAGCAGCACGCGCAGGGTATTGCCGATCTGGGCCACGCTGAGCACCCCGGGCAGGCCTGCCAACACACGCTGCGCCTGCCGTGGCTGGGCGGCATGCACTTCCAGGGTGCGGCCCTGCAGCGCGGCGGTGAGTTCGGCCGGGCTGCCATCGGCCACCAGCACGCCCTGGTCGAGAATCGCCAGCCGGTGGCAGCGCTCGGCCTCGTCCATGTAATGGGTCGAAACCAGCAGGGTGGTGCCGGCGTCGGCCAGGTCAAAGAGCTTCTCCCAGAAATCGCGCCGTGATTCGGGGTCCACCGCGCTGGTCGGTTCGTCCAGGAACAACAGCTCCGGTGCGTGGATCACCGCACCGGCCAGCGCCAGCCGCTGCTTCTGGCCCCCGCTCATGGTGCCGGCCAGCTGCTTCTGGCGGTCCTGGAAGTGGTAATGCTCGAGCAGCTCGTCGATGCGCTGCCGCGCCTGGGCGCGCGGGATGTCCTGCACCGCGGCCAGGAATTCCAGGTTCTCGCGCACGGTGAGGTCTTCAAACAGCGAAAAGCGCTGGGTCATGTAACCAATGCGCCGGCGCAGCGCTTCGGCCTGTTCCGGTATGCGCAGGCCCAGCACTTCGATCTCGCCCGCGCTCGGGGTGAGCAGGCCGCACAGCATGCGGATGGTGGTGGACTTGCCCGACCCGTTCGGGCCGAGAAAGCCATACACGTTGGCGCGCGGCACGCTCAGATCGACGTGGTCCACCGCCACCAGCGCCCCGAACTGCTTGGTCAGCCCGCGCGCGCGGATGGCCGGTTCGGCGGCGTTCAAAACACCACCCGCACCGGCACGCCGGCCGGCAGGTCAGCCAGCGGTGCACTGCCATCGGCGCGGTCCAGTTCGATTTCCGCCAGCCAGCTCAACCGCGACACGTCGTCGCCAGTGAGCGCGTAGTACGGGGTGAAGCCGGGATCGCTGCGGATGCTGCGCACATGCCCGGCAAACGCGCCGTCGCGCCCTTGCAGGTGGACCTGGGCCGCCTGCCCCACCCGTACTTTCAGGCGCAGGGGCTCGGGCAGATACACCCGGGCATACGGGTGATCGCCGACCAGCAGCACCACCAGCGGCGCCCCCACCGGCGCCTGGTCGCCCAGCCGGTAGGGCAGCGCATCGACCCGCCCGGCGCGTGGGGCGACGAGGTCGAGCTTGCGCAGCGTCACTGCCTGCGCGGCGGCCTGGGCTTGTGCCGCCTGCAACGCGGCTTCACCTTGTGCCACCTGCTCCACGCGGGTGCCGTGCTCCAGCGCCAGCAACGCCTGTTCGGCGGCATGCACCGCCCCCTGTGCGCTGCCCGCCGCCGCCCGCGCGCGGTCCACGTCGGCGGCGGCCACCAGTTGCTGCCGGCCGAGCGGCTGCAGGCGGCGGTAGTAGGCCGATGCGTCCACCGCCTGCGCGCGCGCCGAGGCCAGGTTGGCCCGCGCCTGGTCGATGTCCTCGCGGCGCGGCCCCTCGCGCAGTTCCTGCAGGGCCTGTCCGGCCTGGCTGGCCTGCGCTTCCAATGCCTGCAGCTGTGCGGCGGTGCGGATCGGCTCCAGCTGCAGCAGCGCCGCCCCGGCGGCCACCTGCTGGCCTTCGCGGACCCGGATGCCGACGATGGTTTCCGCCGCCGGCGCCGGCACGGTGATGCGGTCCCACTCCAGCGTACCGAGCGCGGCCGGCGGCTCCTGCCGACACGCAGACAACAGCAGGCCCGCGCCGGCCAGGAACACCCCACGCATGGACAGGTAGCTGGCTGCGGACATCGACGCGGCTCCGGCAGGGGCACGGCGGTGGAAGAAGTGGTCACCTTGCGCATGCCGCCGTGAAGGAACGGTCACGCGTGCCACCGGCCGCACGCACTGGTCATGAAATGATCACGCATCCGCAGCCATTGCGCCGCAGGGGGTACAGCCGCTTATCCACACCTTTCCCGCGCAACCGCCCACAAGCGGTGTGGAAAACCCCGAGGCAGATGTCGCTTTTTTGACCACGCACGCGACAGCATTGCGGCAGTAGGGCTGTCAGCGACTATCCACAGGTTGCTGCACTGCTGCTGCACAGCCGCTGTGGAGAACCGCGCTGCTGTGGCGAGGCCTGCACGCCCGCGCTACCCTGTCCTTCCTATCCCCAACTTGCGGCACGGCCATGACGACCGTCGCCGCCGGACGCAATGACCGCACTGGCACACCGCGACTTCACCCTGACCCCGGAAGACACCGAGCGCCTGGCCAACCTGGCCGGCCCCTTCGACGAGCACCTGCGCCAGATCGAACTCAAGCTGGGCGTGGAAATCGCCAACCGCGGCCACATCTTCCGGGTCACCGGCCCGAAGGCCGTGGCCGAGGAAGCACAGGCGCTGATCGAAGCGCTGTACCTGGAGGCGGCCGACACACCGTTCGACAGCCACGCCATCCACCTGCGCTTGAACCAGGCCAACGTGGAGCACCTGGTGGAGCGCAGCTACGAAGCGCAGGAAGTCACCATCAAGGTCAAGCGCGGCACCGTTCGCGGCCGTGGTGCCAACCAGGCGCGCTACCTGCATCAGATCACCACCCACGACATCAACTTCGGCATCGGCCCGGCCGGTACCGGCAAGACCTTCCTGGCCGTGGCCAGCGCGGTGGACGCGTTGAACGAATCGCGCGTGCAGCGCCTGATCCTGGTGCGCCCGGCCGTGGAAGCAGGCGAGAAGCTGGGCTTCCTGCCGGGCGACCTGAGCCAGAAGGTCGATCCGTACCTGCGCCCGCTGTACGACGCGCTGTATGAAATGCTGGGCGTGGAAAAGGTGCTCAAGCTGCTGGAGAAGAACGTCATCGAGATCGCGCCGCTGGCCTACATGCGCGGGCGCACCCTCAACGATGCGTATGTGATCCTGGACGAGGCGCAGAACACCACCGTCGAGCAGATGAAGATGTTCCTGACCCGGCTGGGCTTCGGCTCGACCGCCGTGGTCACCGGCGACCTGACCCAGACCGACCTGCCCAAGCACGTGAAGTCCGGCCTGCGCGATGCCATCGAAGTGCTGCGCGACGTGGACGGGGTGAGCTTCACCTTCTTCGAGGCCCGCGACGTGGTGCGCCACCCGCTGGTGGCGCGCATCGTCAGTGCCTACGACCGCCGCGACCTGCAGCAGGTCAAGCCGGGCGCCGAATGAGCGCGGCCATCGCAGCGCGGCGCCACTCGCGCGATACTGTCGTTTCCTGATAGAACCCGAAGTGCCGGAACCGCCATGACCAAAGGCCCCATTCGACTCGATGTCGCCGTCAGCTACGCCCTGCCCCGTGCCGGGTTGCCGTCGGCGGTGAGTTTCCGCAAATGGGTGGCCGCGGCGCTCAACGGCCGCATCCGCGAGGCCGACCTGGCCATCCGCGTGGTCGACGCCAAGGAGGGCCAGTCGCTGAACCGGCACTACCGCGGCAAGGACTACGCCACCAATGTGCTCAGCTTCCCGGCTGAGCTGCCCGAGGGCCTGCCCAAGGGGGTCAAGTTCCCCCTGCTGGGCGACCTGGTGATCTGCGCGCCGGTGGTGGCCGCCGAGGCGGTGGAACAGGCCAAGGCGCTCAATGCCCACTACGCGCACCTGACCGTGCACGGAGTGCTGCACCTGCTGGGCTGGGACCACGAGGACGACAAGGAAGCCGAAGCCATGGAACAGCTGGAGCGCGAGATCCTGGCCGACCTCGGCATCGCCGACCCCTATGCCGGCGAGCGCTGAGCCGCCGCCCCTGACGGACGTTTCCTGCATGACCTTCGCACGCCCCGCCTGCCTGTGCCTGCTGGCCCTGTTTTCCACCCCGGCCCTGGCCGCCGCCCCGACGACGGCCGGTCCTGCCGCCGCGCCGCTGGACCTGGCCGCGCTGATCGAGTGCCGCCAGCGCGTGGCCGACTATGACGCCGTCGCTCCGGTCGTGGCCGACCCGCTCAAGGCGGTGGCCAACGGCATGCAGCCGCTGCCGCAGAACAACCAGTTCATGAGTGAGTACCGCCTGGCCACGCCGCTGACGGTGTTCGGCCAGCGCACCGAATACGTGGCGGTGTCCGGGGCCAGCATCATGGCGATCCTGGACGTGGCCGATCCCCGCCCGATGGCCAGGACCCTGGCCCTGGAAGACGGCGTGGACAACCCGGACAAGTTCATGGCCGGCCGTGAAGTGGTCAGCCGGGACGTGACCGATCCGCGCACCGGCGAGCCGATGATCGAATCGATCATCCTGAGCCTGTCCACGGTCAAGACCCACCCCGGCAAGACCCTGGCCGGCTGCACCTACAGCCTGGACCTGCCCGCCGAAGAGGAGGCCCCGGCCGACACCCCGGCCCCGCCGGCCGGCACCCTGCCCCCGTCCGTGAACACCCCGCCGGGCGGCCGCTGACAGCGGCCCGCATCCTGCTAGACTGGCGCCAACGCCCGGCTCGCCGGGTGCCTTTTTTGCAGAGATGTCTGAAGACGACAGTAGTGGCTCCGTTCCGGAGCAAAATGAGAAGAAGCGCAGCTGGCTTGAACGCCTGACGTCTGCCTTCTCCGGCGAACCCCACACCCGCGACGAGCTGGTGGCGGTACTGCACTCCGCGCACGAAGACGGCCTGATTGCCGCCGACACGCTGCGCATGATGGAGGGCGCGATCTCGGTGGCTGAGCTCACCGTGGGCGACGTGATGATCTCGCGTTCGCAGATGGTCTCGCTGCCGGTGGAAGCCCCCTTCCTTGAACTGATGAAGCAGGTGGTCGAATCCGGCCATTCGCGCTTCCCGGTGCACGGCGACAACAAGGACGACATCCTGGGCGTGCTGCTGGCCAAGGACCTGCTGCGCGGCGTGGTTGCCGACAACGGGCCGGCCAACGTGCGCGAGCTGCTGCGCCCGGCGGTGCTGATTCCGGAAGCCAAGAAGCTCAACGTGCTGCTCAAGGAGTTCCGGCTCTCGCGCAACCACATGGCCATCGTGGTGGATGAGTACGGCGGTGTTGCCGGGCTGGTCACCATCGAGGACGTGCTGGAGCAGATCGTCGGCGAGATCGACGACGAGCACGACGAGGCCGAAGACCACACCGCGCAGATCGCGATCCAGGCCGACGGCCAGTACGTGGTCGACGCGCTGACCCCGATCGGGGATTTCAACGAGCGTTTCGGCGCCACGTTCCCCGACGACGATTACGACACCATCGGTGGCCTGGTCACCGAGGCGATCGGGCACCTGCCCGAAACCGGCGACGAGCTGACCCTGGACCGCTTCGTGTTCCGGGTGGCGCGCGCCGATGCCCGCCGCGTGCAGGCGTTCCATGTGACCGTGCTGCCGCCCGACGCCATCATCGAGGATTGACCCACGCCATGCGGCCCCTGCTGACGCGGTGGCCGTTGTGCCGCCTGTTGTTCCTCCTGTTCCTGGCCGGTGTGTCCAGCCTGCCGCTGGCCGCACTGGCGCAGGCCACGCCCGAACCGGCAACGGCCACCGCCGTCGCCCCGCCTGCCGAAGCGCCTCCGCCGCGCATCGGCATCGTCACCATGCAGCCGGGCAGCATCTTCTTCGAGCGCTTCGGGCATGATGCGATCGTGGTTGAGGACCCGGTCACCGGCGAGACCACCTCGTACAACTTCGGCTATTTCGACCCCAGCGAACCCGACTTCGTCGGCCGCTTCCTGCGCGGCGAGATGATGTATTACCTGGTGGCGCTGCCGCTCGACCAGGACCTGTCCTACTACCGCGAAAGCGGCCGCGGCGCCAACCTGCAGTGGCTGGACCTCAGCCCGGACCAGGCACGCACCCTGGCCGCTTCGCTGGCCGAGCGCGCCAAGCCGGAAAACGCGCGCTACCGCTACGACTACTACACCGCCAACTGCGCCACCATGGTCCGCGATGCGATCGATGGCGCGCTGGGCGGCGGGCTGCACTCGCAGCTGTCCGGCCGTTCGCGCGGCAACACCTACCGCAGCGAATCGGTGCGCCTGGCCTCACCGGCCCCGTGGATGTGGCTGGGCTTCGATATCGGCCTCGGCCCGTTCGCCGACCAACCACTGTCGCGCTGGCAGGAAGCCTTCGTGCCTATGCGACTGGCCGACGCGCTGCGCGAGGTGCGCAACAGCGACGGCCGCCCGCTGGTGCAGGACGAGCAGGAACTGCTGCCGCACCGGATCGCGCCGGAGCCGGCTGAATTCGCGCGGCGCTGGTGGCCGTGGCTGCTGTGCGGGCTGGTGCTGGCTGCCGGCGTATTCGCCCTGCAGCGCCGCCGGCGCCTGCTGGCCGGGCTGGCCGTGCCGCTGTGGCTGTTCTGCGGGATCGCGGGCATCCTGCTGGCCTACCTGTGGGGTTTCAGCGCGCACCACGCTGCCTGGGCCAACCGCAACCTGCTGCAGCTCTCGCCGCTGTGCCTGCTGCTGCTTCCGGGCGCAGTGACTTTGCTGCGCGGACGCGCCCCCCGGGCGTGGTTTCGCTGGACGCTGTGGACCGTTGCCGTCCTTTCGCTGCTCGGTCTGGTGCTGCACTGGCTGACCCTGCAGGCGCAGGTGAACCTGCAGTGGATCGTGCTGCTGCTGCCACTGCACGTGGCGCTGGCCTGGGTGCTGGGCCGTCATGACCCGGCTGTCACGGGCCGCTGACGCAGGATGTCGACCATGGAAACCACCGCCAATCCCACCTGCGTCATCAACTGCGTGCATTACGACGACCAGGGCAAGCGGCACGACATCGCGCTGGATGCGATCAGCGACGTGATCGCCAGCAACAACGGGTTCGTCTGGGTGGGGTTGTACGACCCTGCCGATTCGGTGCTGTTGAAGCTGCAGGAAGAATTCTGCCTGCACGACCTGGCCATCGACGATGCGCGCAACGCCCACCAGCGGCCCAAGGTGGAGGCGTACGGCAACAGCCTGTTCGTGGTGGTCACCACGGCGCAGCGGGTGCACGACCGGATCGAGTATGGCGAAACCCATGCGTTCCTCGGCCCGCGTTTCCTGGTCACGGTGCGCCATGGTGCCTCGCTCTCCTACGCGCCGGTGCGCGCACGGGTGGAACGCGAGCCGCAACTGCTGACCATGGGTGCGTCCTACTGCCTGTATGGCGTACTGGACTTCGTGGTCGACAACTACCTGCCGATCACCACCGACTTCCGCGACACCCTGGATTCGCTGGAGAAGGACATCTTCGCCGACAGCTACCAGCGCAGCACCGTGGTGCGCCTGTATGAGCTCAAGCGCGAACTCAACAAGATGCGGATGGCGGTGGCACCGCTGCAGGACGTGCTGGCGCAGCTGCGCCGCTACCCCGGCGAGCTGATCCCCGACGAAGTGAAGCTGTACATCCGCGACGTGCACGACCACGCCGTGCGCATCAGCGATGTGATCGACACCCTGCGCGAGATGCTGGGTACGGCGCTGAGCGTGAACCTGTCGCTGGTGACCCTGGCCCAGGGCGAGACGGTGAAGCGCCTGGGCGCATGGGCGGCGCTGCTGGCCGCCCCGACCCTGATCACCAGCTGGTACGGCATGAACTTCACCCACATGCCCGAGCTGGACAGGCCATGGGCCTACCCCGCGATGATCATCGGGGTGGGCGCGATCTGCGTGGGCCTGTACCGCCTGTTCAAGCGCGTCCGCTGGCTGTAACGGTAGGTGACCACCGTTGGTGGTCACGCTGTATCAGGCGACGTAAACCGTCTTGATGTTCATGAACTCGTGGATGCCGTGGTCGGCCAGTTCGCGACCGAAACCCGAGCGCTTGCTGCCACCGAACGGCAGGCGCACATCGCTCTTGACGATCGCGTTGACGAAGGCGGCGCCGCATTCCAGCCGCTTGGCGATGCCTTCGCCGCGCACCGGGTCGCCGCTCCACACGCTGCCGCCCAGACCAAACGTCGTATCGTTGGCCACGCGCAGCGCATCGGCGTCATCGCGCACGCGCAGGATCGCCGCCACCGGCCCGAACAGTTCCTCGTCGTAGGCCGGCATGCCCGGCACCACGTTGTCGAGGATCGTCGCCGGATAGCCCGCATGGGTACCGGCCACCGGCTCGCCGCCCAGCAGCACCCTGGCGCCCTTGCCCACGCTCGCCTGCACCTGCTTGTGCAGTTCCTCACGCAGGTCCGCACGTGCCATCGGCGCCAGCGTGGTCTTCTCGTCCTGCGGATCGCCGTACACGCGCGCTCCAGCCGCCGCGACGAACTTCTCCACGAACGCATCGGCAATCGCATCGACCACGATGAAGCGCTTGGCCGCGATGCAGGTCTGCCCGCTGTTGTCGAAGCGCGACTTCACCGCTGCGGCGACGGTCTTGTCCAGGTCCGCATCGTCCAGCACCACGAACGCATCGCTGCCACCCAGTTCCATCACGCACTTCTTGAGCTGGTCGCCGGCATTGGAGGCGATGGAGCGCCCTGCCCGCTCGCTGCCGGTCAGGGTGACCGCCTTGACCCGCTTGTCGCGGAGCACCTCGGCGGCCTGGTCGTTGTCGATGTGCAGCACATCGAACACGCCCTCCGGCAACCCGCCGTCGCGGCACACCGCCAGGATCAGGTCCGCGCACTGCGGTACGTTGCTGGCATGCTTGAGCAGGGCCACGTTGCCGGCCATGAACGCCGGCGCCAGGAAGCGGAATACCTGCCAGATCGGGAAATTCCACGGCATCACCGCGAACACGCAGCCGATCGGTTCATAGCGCACGTAGCTGCGCTGGGCTTCGGTGTCGATCAGCTGCGGCTTGAGGTAATCGGCGGCGTGGTCGGCGTAGTACTCGCAGGCCTGCGCGCACTTTTCCACCTCTGCCAGCGCCTCGCCCTTGAGCTTGCCCATCTCGGTGGTCATCGCCTGCTGGATATCGTCCCTGCGCGCACGCAGCTGGGCGGCGATGGCGCGCAGGATGGTGCCGCGCTCCTGCAGCGAGCGGGCCGACCACAGCGGGAAGGCCGCGGCGGCAGCGGCCAGGCGCTGCTCGATCCCGGCGTCGTTCAACAGTTCGTGGCGGTAAGCCACCAGGCCGGTGGCGGGGTTGACGATTTCAACGGTCATCGCGGTGCTCCGAAAGACAGGCGCCCATTCTGCGCCCGGCCCTGTGAGCCGGATGTTGCGTCAGCCCTTGTCCTGCAGGGCCAGCTGCATGTCGCGCTGCCGGCGCTTCTCGCTGCGCGAGGTGATGAACCACCCCGCCACGGCCGCCGCGGACACCGCCAGCACCATCAGCGTGGCCAGCGCATTGATCTCCGGCTTGATCCCCATCCGCACCGAGGCGAACACCTTCATCGGCAGCGTGGTCGAATTCGGCCCGGCCACGAAGCTGGCAATCACCACGTCATCCAGCGACAGGGTGAAGGCCAGCAGCCAGCCGGCCACCAGCGCCGGGGCGATGATCGGCAGGGTGATCTGGAAGAACACCTTCAGCCGGCTTGCGCCCAGGTCCATCGCCGCCTCTTCCAGCGAACGGTCCAGCTCCTGCAGGCGCGAGGAGACAATCACGGTCACGAAGGACAGCGTGAACGTGACATGCGCGATCCAGATGCTGCCCACCCCGCGGCTGGGGAAGCCCGGAATGCCGCCCATCGCCACCAGCAGCGTCATCAGTGAGAAGCCCAGGATCACCTCGGGCATCACCAGCGGCGCGGTGATCAAGGCGCCGAACACGGTCTTGCCCGGGAAGCGCTTGAAGCGGGTCATCACCATCGCCGCCATGGTGCCCAGCACGGTGGCCGCGCTGGCGGTCCAGAACGCCACCTTCAGGCTGATCCACAGCGCATCCAGGATCTGCCGGTTGTTGAACAGCTCGCCGTACCAGCGCGTGGAGAAGCCCGACCAGACCGTGGCCAGCTTGGACGCGTTGAACGAATAGATCATCAACAGCAGGATCGGCAGGTACAGGAAGGCGAAGCCCAGCCCCAGGACCGTCCAGCCCAGCCAGCGGCTGCGGCGCACCATGCTCATGTCAGCTTCCCTTCCAGCTCACGCTGCTGCACCCGGTTGAACAGCAGGATCGGCACCAGCAGCAGGGCCAGCATCACGATCGCCACCGCCGAGGCCGTCGGCCAGTCGCGGTTGTTGAAGAACTCGCCCCACAGCACCCGGCCGATCATCAGCGTGTCCGGCCCGCCCAGCATTTCCGGGATCACGAATTCGCCCACGGCGGGGATCATCACCAGCATGCAGCCGGCGATGATCCCGGTGCGCGACAACGGCAGCGTGATGCGCAGGAACGCCTGCCACGGCTTGGCGCCCAGGTCGTAGGCCGCCTCCAGCAGCCGGTTGTCCAGCTTCACCAGGTTGGCGTACAGCGGCAGCACCATGAACGGCAGGTAGCAGTACACGATGCCGATGTAGGCGGCGGTCGGGGTGTACAGGATCTGCAGCGGCGCATCGATCACCCCGATCTTCAGCAGCAACTGGTTGAGCAGGCCGTTGCGGTCGAGGATGCCGATCCATGCATACACCCGGATCAGGAACGAGGTCCACGACGGCAGCACCACCAGCATCATCGCCACGTTGCGCGCGGCTGGGCTCATCCGCGAGATCACGTACGCCATCGGGTAACCGATCAGCAGCGTGAACAGCGTGGCGATCACCGCGATCTTGATCGAGCTCAGGTAGGCCAGCACGTACTGGCTGTCCTTGACCATGGCCGCGTAGTTGCCCAGGTTGAGCTTGAGCGAGAACGCGCCGTCCACGTACTCCAGCAGCCACGTATACGGCGGCGAGCCGACCTGGGTGCGCGAGAACGAGATCATCAGGATGATCACGAACGGCACCGCGAAGAACAGCAGCAGCCACAGGTACGGCGCGGCGATCACGCCGCTGCGCGTGCCGGGGAGCCAGCGCTTCCAGCCGTTGGCGTTCATGCGGTGAGCACCACGCCGTCGTTGTCGCGCCAGTGCACCCAGACGCTGTCGCCCCAGGTCAGGCCATCGCTGGCCCAGCGCTGGGAGTTGGCGAAGTTGGACAGCACCTTGGCCCCGCTGGGCAAGCGCACGTGGTACACCGAATGGCTGCCGAAGTAGGCGATCTCCTCGATCACGCCCTGCGCCTTGTTGGTATCCCCGGCCGGCTCGTCCTTGCCGATCATCACCTTCTCCGGGCGCAGCGCGAACGCCACCGGCTGCCCTTCATATCCGGTGATGCCGTGGGCCACGTAGACGGGCGCCGGGAACAGCGGCGTGCGCACGGTGACGTACTCGGGCAGGTCCTCGTCGATCACCCCGTCGAACAGATTGACCGAACCGATGAAGCCGGCCACGAAGCGGTTGGCCGGCTGTTCGTAGATTTCGTCCGGCTTGCCGACCTGCTGGATCCAGCCGGCATCCATGACCGCGATGCGGGTGGCCATGGTCATCGCCTCTTCCTGATCGTGGGTGACCATCACGCAGGTCACGCCCGAGGTCTCGATGATGTTGACCAGCTCCAGCTGCATCTGCGAGCGCAGCTTCTTGTCCAACGCGCCCATCGGCTCGTCCAGCAGCAGCAGCTTGGGCCCCTTGGCCAGCGACCGCGCCAGCGCCACGCGCTGCTGCTGGCCGCCGGACAGCTGGTGCGGCTTGCGCTTGGCCAGCTTCTCCAGCTGCACCAGCTCCAGCATCTCGCCGACCCGGCGGCGGATGGCGTCGCGGGCCAGCCCGTCCTGCTTCAGGCCGAAGGCGATGTTCTGCTCCACGCTCATATGCGGGAACAGGGCGTAGGACTGGAACATCATGTTGATCGGCCGCTGGTACGGGGGCAGCGCATTGATGCGCTGGCCGTCCAGATCGATGGTGCCGGCGGTGGGGGTTTCGAACCCGCCCAGGCAGCGCAGCAGGGTCGATTTGCCGCTGCCCGAGCCGCCCAGCAGGGCGAAGATCTCGCCCTTGCGCACGTCCAGGCTGACGTCGTCGAGCGCGACGAAGCCGTCGAACTCCTTGCGCAGCGCGCGGATGGACAGATAGCCCGGCTCCAGGACCGGGACGACCTCGCCTTCCGGCTTGGCTTCAAATGGCATGGGCAGCGGCTCCAGGAGCGGCGTCAGGACGGGGGGGACGGCCCATTTTAGCGACCGTTGGCGACAGCAGCGATACCGGATCGTGGCGATTGGGCCCTAGGAGCTGCCCTTGCCTGAAACCGTAACGAGCTGCGCGCCCAAAGCGCGTGAACTGATCGCTCGACAGCTTGCCCCGCCAAAGCGCCTTCCGGTGAGGGGCCCTTGTCAGGCCCCTCACCCATTACAGGTCGCGTACTCTCGGCCCGTCAATCCGCATCGGAGTATCCCTGGCCTGCAGGTGTTTCCTGAAGAGGACGATGGAGAGAACCACCAGCATTGAGCCGATCACAGTCTGCAGCGTAACCCGCTCACCGAAGACCATATAGTCAAACGCCATGGTTACAACTGGAACCAAATAGAAAAGCGCGCTGACGCTGCCTGCGGAACCGCGGCTCAACATGTGGAGAAGTAGCAAAGTTGCGCCTACGGAAACCACAACAATCATCCAGGAAGCTGCCAAGAAGAGCCGTGGCCCTGGAGTCCAGGACGGCCCCACGTACAGAGCGACAATCAAAAAAACCACCGCGGCGACCATGCTCTGGTAAAGCGCGGACACCAGCGGATTGACCTCCACCCGCTTCTGGAAGACCGAACCCAGGCTCATCGCAGTGACCGATACAACCGCGAACACCACGCCAGTGATCGCAAGCGAACTCACGTCTCGTGCACCAGTCACTGACACACCCAGGCCGGCAAAACCCAAAAGCAGTAGAAGATGGCCCTTCATACCGACATCCTCTCTGGCCAATAGCGACGTCAGACATGGCTGCAGACCAAGAACTATAGCCAGCAGTCCGGGCGACAGCCCGTTTTCAATGGCGAGAAAGAAAGCACCCTGATAGACCACCTGCAGAAGAATCCCTGCAAGCAACATCCGGATAATGAGCGCTGCAGGAAGCATCAGAATGCTAGCGGATAATCGCCTCCTGAAGACATAAAGGCAGATGCCACCGAGGATCAAGAAGGCGCCGACGGACCTGATGGCAAGGAATGTCCAAACCGAAGCGTCCAGGAGACCCAACTTGACAAAAATTGCACCACTCCCCCACATGATCAGGAAAGCAACTGGCGCCGACCACGATAGCAGCTTCATATGGGGCACCAAACGTCACTGCATCTCGAAAGTGAATCGCTCGTCCATCGCACGACGTTCCACAAGAAATCGCTTTAGCGACCGAAGTTTACGTGTGACTACTTCGTCTCCCGAAGCGACAGCACCTTGGATCAGCCAGTCATAGCACGCCGTGACGTGAACGTCGTATCTGAAATGAACCCTGGAGCACTCGAAGATGTGCTCCTTGAGATTGTGCCTGGATATCCCGGAAGTGATCGAGCCGATGATGTCAGCCAAATCATCCTCAGACAACGCCGGCCTGGAAATGTGTATGTCGCGCGTTCGCCCAGGAACAAGGACACCTTCCCTGAAGATCTCCTTCTCGTCGAACTCACCATCAAAGACAAAGTCGAGGCAGATGAACATCCTGCTATCGCTTGAGAAGTTGATCGCCGCGTGGCTGACCGCTGCATCCAGGAACCAGACCTCACCAGGCCGCATCTGGAAAACACCTCCCACATCTGAGTGATAAGACTCTTCGTTGTACTCGATAGGTATGAACACGCGGAAGTAGGACAGCTCCGGGTCAAGCTCGACAAAATCCCGATGAGGAATAACCATTCCATCCATCAGATTTCTCGCCCGCACCATCTTTACAATTTCGAGGTTGAAGGTCTCCTCCAACATCCTGGCTATCTCCGGGCAGCGCACCATATGCCCGGTAGCGCGCGCCGATGCGCAGTTCTTGTACTGAGAGTCATCCATGCAGCCAGAACTGTTCAGAAGGGAGAGGTTCTTCCAATAGCCCTGAGCGAATTCATCGTACTCCTCCGGATGTTTCTCTACCGAGTTCAGGTACTGGATGTCCTGACGGAAGTCGTAAGAAGCCAAATCAACCGTACCAACAATACGTGACGCCATTTTTTTGTGATCCTGAAGCCATAGGGAATCGACATCGCTCCCCATGCGGTCCGCAGCGACGCCGGGAGCATGGGGAGGCGGGCGTTTCTACCACGATGAAATTCACAGCAACAAGGACATTTGAACTGAACGCGGCAACAATCTTTCGTTCTGTGCCGGCGCGCCTGTTTGCGGGGAGATCTGGTTTGCATTTTTGCATCCACCTCCAAAATCTGATCGCAGTTGACATGGCGACGCTATAGGCCAAACACCGACAGACAGGTCAGCCAAAGAAGCGTTTGGCACCACATCCAACGTTGAAGCTCCAGACATTGACAGCTTGCGCCCCGACGTAGCGTTGAAACTGGCCAATCGCGCATCCAGCTTTGTCGCTCGCGACGTCTCGCGGCATTCGCGCGTGAGATTCTTTGATGACAGCACAGCTTGATACGAACGAGATGCCCGGGTTAGGCGATGCATCACACTCCTATCTCGGTAGCGTTGACGACTGTGCGACGGAAGAAGAAATTCCCAGTGCAGTCGAAAGCCAACCAAGAGGAGCAACGCATGCCGGCCAACGACGAATCCAAGGCCGCCGAGAGTGGAATTCGGTCAGAGCACTCATCGAAGCTCGATGCGCTGATTATCGGCGCTGGCCACTCCGGTCTATCGCTAAGCTCCTTGCTCACGGAGGCAGGCGTGCGTCACCAGGTTCTGGAAGCAGAAACCATCGGATCCAGCTGGACGCGGCGGTGGGATTCCTTCCGCCTCAACACGCCCAACTTCCTGACCGCCCTGCCCGGCTACCAGTACGACGGCCCGGATCCAACGGGCTTCGCCACCGCGCCCGATGTCATCGAGATGATGACCGGCTATGCGCGTCGACGGCAGCTTCCCGTCGTCGAGGGATGTACCGTGCATCGGGTGTTTACTGCGGGCGACGGCTACCGCGTCATCACCAGCCATGGCACGCTCGAGGCACGCTGCGTGGTCGTGGCAAGCGGGGAGTACCGTCGCCCGCGCTGGCCGCGGGCGTTCTTCTCCCCTGCCGCCGAGCTGGAGGTTGTCCACTCCAGCGAGTATCGGCGACCCGAGCAGCTCGGCGCGGGCGCCGTACTTGTGATCGGCGGTGGCCAGTCCGGCGCACAGATCGCCCAGGACCTTCGCACTGCCGGGCGCGAGGTGTACTGGTCCATGGCCGACCGTTTCTCGCACATCCGGCGGGTACGCGGCCGGGATTCCATGCACTGGTGGGACATGCAAGGGCTGCTGCATCGTCACGTAAGCGAACGCCCGGACGTGATCGCGGGGGTGCCGGGCGCCTTGCTGAAGGCGCGAACGGCGGAGTTCCCCTTGGTATCGGGTACCGGTGCGCTGGGCATGGGCAGCTCGATCAGCCTGCTGTCGATGCACCGCGAGGGCATCGTGCTGCTTGGCAGGCTGGAACATCTGGAAGGCCACATCGCGCACTTCCGCGATGCGCGCCCGCAGATCCGCGAGGCGGTGGCCGGCACCCGCGCCGAGTACAAGCACCTCAACGACATGGCCGATGCGCACTACGCATCCGCCGCAGAGACACCGACCGATGACGCGCGCTACCTGCCCGAAGAGGTCTACCTGGACTGGGAGCCGGACGCCTCCCCCCGTTGCATCCGGCTCGACGCCGCGGGAATCGGCACGATCGTGGCGGCCACCGGTTTCGACGCACAGTGGCCATGGCTCGAGGTGCCGGGCGTACTCGACCCGAACGGCTACCCGCTGGGCGATTACGGCGTCTCCCCGCAGCCGGGCCTGTTCTTCATCGGCATGTACAACCTGCAGCGACCAAGCTCGAACTTTCTGTGCAATGGCGGGCGGGATGCGACTGAGTTGATGCCTTCCATCCTGCGCCATCTTGCTGCTGCGCCATCGCACAACGCCGTTGCATGAAAAAGGGCCGCCGATTTTCACTGGCGGCCCCTCTTTCCATCATTCAAACCCGTCGCCTCAGCGACCCGTCTTCACCTCGGTCCACAACCGGGTGTAGAGCTTGTCCACTTCCGGCGGGTTGATCGAGTAGGTGAACATCTTCGCGGCCACCTCGGCCGGCGGGTAGATGGTCGGGTCGTTGCGGATCGCTTCGTCCACCAGCGGCGTGGCCGCGCTCACCGGGTTGGCGTAGTGGATGAAGTTGGTGTTGGCCGCGGCGACCTTCGGGTCCAGCAGGTAATTGATGAAGGCGTAGGCCGCTTCCGGGTGCTTGGCATCCTTGGGAATGGCCAGCATGTCGAACCACTGCGGCGCGCCTTCCTTCGGGATCGAATAGGCCACGGTCACGCCGTTGGCCGCTTCGGCCGCGCGGTCGCGGGCCTGGATGATGTCGCCCGACCAGCCCACCACCAGGCAGGTGCCGCCGTTGGCCAGCGAACCCACGTACTGCGAGGAGTGGAAGTTCTGCACGTACGGGCGGATGGTCTTGAGCAGGTCGGCCGCCTTCTGGATCACCGCCGGATCATGGCTGTGCGGGTCTTCGCCCAGGTAATGCAGCGCGATCGGAATCATGTCAGCCGGGGTATCCAGGATCGTGATCCCGCAATCCTTCATCTTGGCGATGTTTTCCGGCTTGAAGATCAGGTCCCAGCTGTTGGCGATCTCGGTGCTGCCACCGAAACGCTCCTTGAGCATGTCCACGTTGTAGCCGATGCCGGTGGTGCCGATCATGTACGGCACGCCGTACTTGTTGTCCGGATCCTGCTGCGCGATGCGCTTCATCATCTCTGGGTCGAGATTGGCCAGGTTCGGGATCTTGCTCTTGTCCAGCGGCAGGAACACGCCGGCCTGGATCTGGCGGCCGAAGAAGTTCAGGGTCGGCACCACCACGTCGTAGCCACTGCCACCCGCCAGCAGCTTGGTCTCGACCATCTCGTCGCTGTCGAACACGTCGTAGGTCACCTTGGTGCCGGTGGCCTTTTCGAAGTTCGGGATGGTGTCTTCGGCGATGTAATCGCTGTAGTTGTAGACATTCAGCACCTTGCTGTCTTCCTGCTTGGCGCCGCCACAGGCGCTGAGCAGGGAAACGGCGATGCCGAGGGTGAGGATTCGCAGCTTCATTGGACTCTCCGCGGGTCAGGTGCGAGGTGGGGGAACCGGCCGGACCGGTAGAACGGTGCCAGCCTAACGGGCAACTGGTTATTTTCCCAGCACGGGCCCGGGCTGGCCATGCGGGATCGGGCGGCTGGGCCGGTCACACATTCAGCAGCAGGAATTCACGCTCCCAGGAGCTGATCACCCGGAAGAAGGTCTCGTATTCCTTGCGCTTGACCGACACATAGGCCCGGCAGAAGCGCTCGCCCAGCATTTCGCGCAGCTCCGGGCAGCGCTCCAGGCCGTCCAGCGCCTCGCCCAGCGAGCGCGGCAGGTCGTAGCCCAGCTCCTTGGCGCTGCCGCTGATCGGCGCGGTCGGCGAGCCCTGCTCGCGGATGCCCAGCAGGCCGGCGGCCAGGGTGGCGGCCATGGCCAGGTAGGGGTTGGCGTCCGAGCCGGCGAACCGGCTCTCCACCCGCATGTTCTCCGGGGTGTCCAGCGGCACCCGCAGCCCGCAGGTGCGGTTGTCGAAGCCCCAGTGCACGTTGCTGGGAGACACTTCGCCGAACACCAGCCGCCGGTAGGAATTCACGTTCGGGGCGAAGAAGGCCATCGCCGCCGGCACGTACTTCTGCAGGCCGGCCAGGTAGTGGCCAAACAGCGGGCTGAACTCCTCGCCGCCGTTGTCGCCGCTGAACACGTTGTGCCCATCACTGATCCGCACCAGGCTCTGGTGGATGTGCATGGCGCTGCCCGGCTCGGTTTCCATCGGCTTGGCCAGGAAAGTGGCGTACACCCCGTGGCGCATGGCCGATTCGCGCATGGTGCGCTTGAACAGGAACACCTGGTCGGCCAGGTCCATGGCATTGGCGTGGGTGAAGTTGACCTCCAGCTGCGCCGCGCCGGATTCGTGGATCAGCGTATCCACGTCGAGCTTCATCGCATCGCAGTAGTCGTACATCAGGTCGAGGATCGGATCGAATTCGTTGACCGCATCGATCGAGTACGACTGCCGCGCCGTTTCGGGGCGGCCCGAGCGGCCGGCGGGCGGCAGCAGCGGGAAATCGGGGTCGGTGTTCTTCTGCACCAGGAAGAATTCAAGCTCCGGCGCCACCACCGGACGCAGGCCGAGTTCGGCATAGGCATCGAGTACCCGGCGCAGCACGTTGCGCGGGGCCAGCTCATGCGGCTCGCCGTGCTTGGTATAGCAATCGTGGATGACCTGCGCGGTGGGATCAGTGGCCCACGGCACCATGCGCACGGTATCCGGGTCCGGGCGCAGGATCATGTCCGAGTCCGACGGCGAGGTCAGCTCGTAGTAATCGTCCGGGAACTCGCCGGTGACGGTGGTGGCGAAGATACCCTCGGGCAGGCGGGTGCCGTAGTCGTGCGAGAACTTGTCGGCCGGGATGATCTTGCCGCGCGCGTTGCCGGTGATGTCCGGCACCAGGCACTCCACCTCGGTGATGTGGCGATCCTTGAGCCAGCGCAGCAGCACGCTCTCCTCGGCGGCCGGCTTGGCGGCGGCCTTGCGCGCGGGCGCCTTCCGCGAGGGAGCGGCGGCCTTGCGCGATGGAGACGGGGCTTTGCGCGAACGCGTTCGGGTGGTCATGACCGGTCTGCTGTGCTGGAGTAACGACGACAAGCTTCGCCGAAGGGCTGGAACGTACTGTGATAGTGCCACTGTACCCTCGCCGGCAGCCGCCGTCACAGCGGGCGCACCTGCTCTCGACACGTGTTGCTGGCATGCTGTGCGCATGAGCGAGCTCCCGATGAGCCTGGCCGGACAGGCGCATGCACCCAGCTGGTATGCCGACAGCGTGCCCGACACGCCACTGCGCGCGCCGCTGCGGGGCGACCATGCCACCGACGTGTGCGTGCTGGGCGCCGGCTATACCGGCCTGGCGGCCGCGCTCTCGCTGGCCGAGCGCGGCTACCGGGTGACCGTGCTCGAAGCGCACCGGGTCGGCTGGGGCGCCTCGGGCCGCAATGGCGGCCAGGCCATTGTCGGCTACGGCTGCGAGGTGGACACGCTGGAACGGCTGGTCGGCAACGCCGATGCGCGCCGGCTGTTCGATTTCTCGCGTGAAGGCATGTCCCTGCTCCGCCACCGCCTGGGGCACTACGCGATCGACTGCGACTGGCGCGATGGCCACGCCAGCGTGCCGATCAATGCACGCCAGGAACGTGCGTTGCGTGCGGGCATGGATACCCTGGTTGAGCGCTACGACTACCCGCTGCAGTGGTGGGACCGGCAGCAGCTGCAAAGCCAGCTCGACAGCCCGCGCTATCGCAGCGCGATGTTCGATGCGGCCAGCGGCCACCTGCATCCGCTGGCCTATGCGCAGGGGCTGGCTCGCGCGGCTGAGGGGCTTGGCGTGGTGATCCATGAGGCCAGCCCTGTCGTTGAACTGGTGCGCGCGAACCGCCCGCAGCTGCGGACGGCCCACGGCAACGTCACCGCAAACCAGGTGGTCATCGCCGGCAATGCCTGGCTGCAGGGCATCGCGCCGGAGCTGGAGAGCCGGATCATGCCGGTGGGTACCTACATCGGCGCCAGCGCGCCCTTGGGTGAGGAACGGGCGCGGGCGCTGATCCGCAATGACATGGCCGTGGCCGACGTCAGCTGGGCACTGGACTACTTCAAGCTCAGTACCGACCACCGCCTGCTGTTCGGCGGCCGCGCCAGCTATTCGGCGTTGCCGCCGCCGAACCTGCGCGGGGTAATGACCAAACGCATGCACCAGGTATTCCCGCAACTGGCCGACGTGGGCATGGAGCAGGTCTGGGGCGGCTACGTGGACATTACCCGCAACCGCGCCCCGCACTGGGGCCGGCTCACGCCGAACGTGTACTTCGCGCAGGGCTTCTCCGGCCATGGCGTCGCGGCAACGGGATTGGCAGGCAAGGTCATTGCCGATGCCATTGCCGGCCAGAACGAACGGCTGGATGTGTTCGAGCGCATTCCGCATGGGCGCTTCCCCGGTGGGAAGCTGCTGCGCACGCCACTGCTGGTGGCCGCGATGTCCTGGTACAAGCTGCGGGATGTGCTGGGGTGAAGGCTGCGTGGTGGAACGCTGCCATCAACTCAGGGTCGCTTGGGTGCCGGCGGCGGGTTCGGCGGAACTTTGCGCCGATTACTGCGCGCTGACGGATCTGCTTCGTCAGGGCGCTGTCGCCGTGATGCCGGCAGAGGCGGATTCGATCCCTTGCGTAGAAATGCCATGTTTGACTCCTTTATCAAGCATCACTTCGACCCACCTGACGTCAGTCGCGTGAATGATTATGCCATCCAGATCACGCAGCTCTACTGTGTTTCCATCGTCATCGATCCATGCGGGATCCTGAATATAGAACTGGCCATTGGATGGATTCAGAGGCCATTCCTTTGGCCAACCAATCAGCCGCCTGCCGTCGGTAAGGTGCAGCACAATGTCTGTGGGATTCGATCCCAGCACGCAGTACCACTCGCTTGAATGTGAGGTGCGGGAGGTGAACCCTTTTCCCCTCAGCCAGGAATGAAACGTGTCTCTGTTGACGGCAGCCGCCATCAGCGCGCCCAAGACTGTCGCAATCAACACCGAGCAGGTGAGCTGGCTTGCCGATGTCCACTCACCAACGGACCACGCCCGGCCAACTGCTTCCAGCAGGACCTGAACCATCCCGGTTGCTGCATGGACGACAAACGTGAAGACCAATGCTTCCACGGTCCTTTCGAATTGACTGGGTTTGGGATGAGACGTGAATCCGTAGAAGATCGATGCGGAAAGGAAGCCCGGCAGCAGGAACGTGAGCAGCGGGGTCACTTCCTTGTAGAGATTGTCCATGTGTTGCCGACCCGAGTTGCGCGCACAGAGGAATCGTAAGGAACGTAAGCAGGCCGGGGCGTGCATCAGATCTCATTCCGGCGTGCTAACGATTGATTCTTCCTACGGTTTGGCTGCGTCGCGCGATGGGGGCTGCCACGCAGGGCGTGGCACTACGGTCCGGGAGTTGCGGGCGTATCGGAGGTCCCCGGGGGCCAGGGGCCCCGGATCCGGACATTGCGGTCACAGATCCGGAGATTGGGCCTAAAGTCCGGCGTGAAGACGCCGATACACCTTCCGACCCTCTCGGATTTCGAGCGTACGCACCATGCCGGCACTGTTTCAGGGCGCCTTCCCCAGCGACCCCGGTGATGACCTCCCCCAGCGGATCCTGCTGGTGGAGAACTCGCGCACGTTCACCACGATGCTCAAGGAAGCGATCGAGCAGCGGCTGGAGCTGCCGGTGTCGGTGGCCACCTCGCTGGCCGAGGCCGGACGCCTGCTGGATGAGGAACAGGGCTGGTTCCTGGTGCTGACCGGACTGGTGCTGGCCGATGGCGACCGCGACAAGGTGGTGGAGTACTTCCTGTCGCGCGGGCTGCGCACGGTGGTGGTCAGCGGGGTGTACGACGAGGACCTGCGCAAGCGCGTGCTGCAGCAGCAGATCATCGACTACGTGCTCAAGAACACCCCCGGCAGCATCGATTACCTGGTATGGCTGGTGCAGCGGCTGGAGCGCAACCGGCGCATCGCCGCGCTGGTGGTGGACGATTCGATGTCCGCCCGCATGTACGCCGCCTCGCTGCTGCGCATGTACGGCCACGATGTCTACGAAGCGGCCGACGGTGCCGAGGGCCTGAAGGCGATCGAGGCCCATCCGGCGATCCGGCTGGCGGTGGTCGACCAGGAAATGCCCGGCATGGAGGGGGTGGAGTTCACCCGCCGCCTGCGCACCCTGCGCTCGCGCGACAAGGTGGCGGTGATCGGCATCTCCGGCAACACCGATCCCTCGCTGATTCCGCGCTTCCTCAAGAACGGCGCCAACGACTTCCTGCGCAAGCCGTTCTCGCGCGAGGAATTCTTCTGCCGCGTGTCGCAGAACGTCGACCAGCTGGAGCTGATCGGCACGCTGCAGGACCTGGCCACCCGCGATTTCCTCACCGGCCTGCCCAACCGTCGCTGCTTCCTGGAGCAGAGCACGCGCCAGCTGCCCAAGCTGCAGCTGGAAGGCGAGCAGGTCGCGGTGGCGATGATCGACATCGACCACTTCAAGCACATCAACGACACCCACGGCCATGAAGCCGGCGACGACGCGTTGCGGGCGGTCGCTGCAGCGGTCGCCGACCACGCGCGCGACCAGGACCTGATCGCGCGCTTCGGTGGCGAAGAGTTCTGCCTGCTGGTGCCGGGGCTGGAAGAAGACGAAGCGATCGGCTACTTCGAGATCCTGCGCCAGCGTATCGAAGCGCTGGAAGTGGACCTGGGCCACACCACGCTGCGCATGACCGTCAGTATCGGCTTGTGCTGCCTGCGCCCGCAGCATGATTCGCTGCACCGGCTGATCTCCGAGGCCGACCGCCAGCTGTACCTGGCCAAGGCCGATGGCCGCAACCGCGTGTGCAGCACGCGCGAGGCCACCGCCGCCCGGGAACCCGCGCTGGCGCCTTGATCCAGATCAACGCAGGCGCGCCCTGCCCTGCCTAGAGTCGTTCCCAGCGAACATCACAGGGAACGCACCATGGCACTTCTGGTCTGGCAGGACGACCTGAACATCGGCATCGACGTCATCGACCACCAGCACATGCGCATCGTGGAGATGCTCAACCATCTGCACGTGGCGCAGACCAGCCTGCACAAGGTGGCCGTGGCCGAGGTGATCGACGAACTGGTGGATTACACCATGTCGCACTTCGCGTTCGAGGAAGAGCTGATGGAAGAAGCCGGCTACCCGTTCTGCGCCGCGCACAAGCGCGTGCACGAGATCTTCGGCAAGCGCGTGGCCGAATACCGGCTGCGCTTCCAGGCCGGCGAGGACGTCACCGACGAGCTGCGCACGATGCTGTCGCGCTGGCTGTTCAACCACATCCGGGGCGATGACAAGGCTTACGCCGAATCGGTCAAGCAGCACCTGAACCAGTTCGCCCGCGACCACCAGCAGGGCAGCTGGCTGGGCCGCACGCTCAAGCGGATTTTCCGCTGAGCCGGGTCGGCCGCCCCATGGCCAGCAGCGCCAGGATGGTGATCACCGCGGTCAGGCACAGGTAGTAGCCCACCGCGACCAGGCCGAAACGGCCGGCCAGCCAGGTGGCCACGTACGGTGCCGGGGCCGCGCCGAGGATGCCGGCCAGGTTGAACGACAGCGAGGCGCCGGTATAGCGCACCTGCACCGGGTAGATTTCGGCCAGGAACGTGCCGCAGGGGCCGTAGGTCAGGCCCATCAGGAACAGGCCCAGTGCAAGGAAGCCGACCACCAGCCACGGGCTGCCGGCCTGGAACAACGGGGCGAACAGCACGCCGAAGCCCAGGATCAACCCGCTGGCCACGATCATCGTGCGCCGGGTGCCCCAGCGGTCGCCGTACATCGCCGACAGCGGAATGCCGGCGGCGAAGAACAGGATGCCCACCATCTGCAGCAGCAGGAACTGCTCGCGGCTGTAGTGCAGCACCGTGGTGCCGTAGCCCAGGGTGAACACCGTCATCAGGTAGAACAGCACGAAGGTCGCGAACGCGCCGAGCGTGCCCAGCACCAGCGTGCGCGGGTGGTGCCGCAGCACGGTCCACATGGGCAGGCGCACGCGCTCGTTGCGGTCCAGTGCGGCCTGGAACTGCGGGGTCTCGTGGATGTTCAGGCGCACCCACAGGCCCACCGCGACCAGCAGCGAGCTGGCCAGGAACGGCACGCGCCAGCCCCATTGCAGGAAGTCCGCATCGCTCATCGCGCGGCCCAGCAGCAGGAAGATGCCGGCCGAGAGCAGGAAGCCCAGGGGCGCGCCCAGCTGCGGGAACATGCCGTACCAGGCACGCTTGCCCGGCGGCGCGTTCTCGGTGGCCAGCAATACCGCCCCCCCCCACTCGCCGCCCAACCCCAGGCCCTGGCCGAACCGGCACAGCGCCAGCAGCGCCGGTGCCACGATGCCGATGCTGGCGTGGGTGGGCAGCAGGCCGATCGCCACGGTCGACACACCCATGGTCAGCAGCGCCGCCACCAGCGTGGCCTTGCGCCCGATCCGGTCCCCGTAATGGCCGAACACCGCCGAGCCCACCGGGCGGGCGATGAACGCCACCGCGAAGGTCGCCAGCGACTGCAGCAGCGCCGCGCCCTCGCTGCTGTCGGGGAAGAACAGGTGCGGGAACACCAGCACCGCCGCCGTGGCGTAGATGTAGAAATCGAAGAATTCGATGGTGGTGCCGATCAGGCTGGCCAGCAGGATACGGCGGGGCGAATTGGCGGCGTGGGCAGCGGCAGGAGTCGACATCGTTCACGTGCGGGAAGATCAGCTGCCCGATTCTGCCACGTGACCGCCACCGACCGGCGGGATGGTTGCACCGGCAACAGTGACTGGCCCGCCCACGACACCCCCGGTAGCCCCCGCCGTTGGCCGGACCAGGCGGTCCACAACGAAGCAACGATCCAGGCAGTAAAGTCGAGACCATCCACATCCGCGGATCCATCACCATGGCCCTCACGGAAACGCCAGCGTCTTCGCTGTCCCAAAACGCGCCCACCACCCTCGACGCCTGGTGGATGCCGTTCACCGCCAACCGCCAGTTCAAGGCCGCACCGCGCCTGCTGGTGCGTGCCGAAGGCATGTACTACCACGACGTGGACGACCGCCCGATCCTTGATGGTGCCGCCGGGCTGTGGTGCTGCAACGCCGGGCACGCCCGGCCGCGGATCGTGCAGGCCATCCAGCAGCAGGCGGCCACGCTGGATTTCGCCCCGCCCTTCCAGATGGGCTCGCCGCTGCCGTTCGTGCTGGCCGAGCGCCTGGCCGCGCTGGCCCCCGGGCCGCTGAACCATGCCTTCTTCACCAACTCCGGTTCCGAGGCGGTGGATACGGCGATGAAGATCGTGCTCGGCTACCACCGGCTGCGTGGCGAAGGCCAGCGCATCCGTTTCATCGGGCGCGAGAAGGCCTACCACGGGGTCGGTTTCGGTGGGCTGTCGATCGGCGGCCTGCCCAACAACCGCAAGGGCTTCGGCCCGCTGCTGGCAGGCAGCGACTTCCTGCGCCACACCCTGGACCTGTCCCGCAACGCCTTCAGCCTTGGGCTGCCGCGCCACGGCGCCGAGCTGGCCGAGGACCTGGAGCGGCTGATCGCGCTGCATGACGCGTCGACCATCGCGGCGGTGTTCGTCGAGCCCATCGCCGGGTCGGCCGGGGTGATCCTGCCGGCGCCGGGCTACCTGCAGCGCCTGCGCGAAATCTGCGACCAGCACGGCATCCTGCTGGTGTTCGACGAGGTCATCACCGGTTTCGGCCGGGTCGGCAATGCCTTTGCCGCGCAGCGCTTCGGGGTCACTCCCGACCTGCTGACGATGGCCAAGGGCCTGACCAACGGCGCGGTGCCGATGGGCGCGGTGATGGTGTCCGATGCCATCCACGCCGCCTACATGCAGGGCCCGCCCGGGGCCATCGAGCTGTTCCATGGCTATACCTATTCCGGCCACCCGCTGGCCTGCGCGGCCGCGCTGGCGGCGCTGGACACCTATGCGGCGGAGGGCCTGTTCGACCGTGCCATCGAACTGGGCGAGTACTGGCAGACCCGCCTGCACAGCCTGCGCGGGCTGCCCAACGTGGTGGACATCCGCAACTTCGGGCTGATCGGTGCGGTGGAACTGGCGCCGCGCAAGGACGCCCCCGGCAGCCGGGGCTATGAGGTGTTCGAGCGCTGCTTCCGCGATGGCGAACTGCTGGTGCGCTGTACCGGCGATGTGATCGCGCTGTCGCCACCGCTGATCATCGACCGGGCGCAGATCGACCGGATCGTGGACGTGCTGGGCGAGATGATCCGCGCCACGGCGTGACGCCGGCGACCGGTACAATGGGCTGTCAACAGCTGCTCGCCAACCGGATTGCATGGACATCGTCGTCAAAGAAGAACTCAAGGCCTACATCGACCCGCTTACCGCCGATGAGCACGAGGCGCTGGAGCGCAGCATCCTGGCCGAAGGCTGCCGCGACGCGCTGGTGCTGTGGAACGATGTACTGGTGGATGGGCACAACCGTTACGGCATCTGCCAGAAGCACGGCCTGCCGTTCCAGACGGTGCAGAACACCCGCTTCCAGTCGATGGACGATGTGCACCTGTGGATGATCGAACAGCACCTGGGCCGGCGCAGCGTCTCCGATTTCCAGCGCGGCGTGCTGGCCCTGCGCAAGCGCGACATCCTGGCCGAACGCCACCGCGCCGACCAGGCCCAGCTGCAGCGCGAAAGCGACGGCGAGATTGCCGATGCCACGCCCGAAGGTGACGAAGACAGCCCGCCGTGGGCACCGGCACCGAAGGTGAGCCGCGCCGACATGGCGCGCGAAGCCCGGTTGAGCAGCAGCCAGGTGACGATGATCGAACGCATCCACAAGCAGGCCGCACCGGAGCTGGTGGAAGCGGTCAAGAGCGGCGTGATCTCGATCAGCGCTGCGGCGGCGGTGGCTGCGCTGCCGGAAGAGGAACAGCGCGCGGCGGCGGCGGCCGGCAAGGACGAACTGAAGCAGGCGGCCAAGCGCGTGCGCGAGGCCAAGCGCAAGCCGCGCAAACCCGTGCAGGAGGTGCTGCACAGCGCCGATGGCGAGCTGGAGATCGATCCGAGCCGTGAAGCCGAGATTGCCGAGGCGCTGGCCTCGCTGGGCGAAGGCCCGGCCGAGCTGCGCCAGCGGGTGATTGCGTTGACGATCGAGAACGATGCGCTCCGCGCGCAGCTGGCGGCACTTCGCCGACAGGTCGCCGAAGTGGCGTGATCCTGCCCTCCGGGATGGCTGTCGAGGTGGCGTTCGCGCCCGGGTCGATACACTGGCCGCATGAACACCACACCCTCGGTTGACCCCCGCCGCGCGCAGCTGCGTCGCCTCAAGGCCATTGCCCTGGCGATGCTGCTGGCCATGCTGGCCGGCTTTGTCATGAGCCACCTCAACGGCGAACGCGGCATCTGGGCGTGGGTGTCCGCATTCTGCGAAGCGGCTGCGGTGGGCGCGTTGGCCGACTGGTTCGCGGTGGTGGCGCTGTTCCGCCACCCACTGGGCCTGCCGATCCCGCATACGGCGATCATCCCGCGCAGCAAGGAACGCATCGCCGACAGCCTGGCGGTGTTCGTGCGCGACCAGTTCCTGGAACCGCAGGCACTGCTGGCCCGGCTGCAGGTGTTCGACCCCGCCAGCCGGCTCGGCAGCTGGCTGGCCGATCCCGCGCGGTCGCGGCTGCTGGCCGACATGGCCCGGGGCTGGGCCCTGCAGGCGCTGGATTTCCTCGACGAAGCCGCCGTGCGCCGCAGCATCCAGGCCTTCGTGGTCGAGCAGCTGCGGCAGTGGAACGCGGCGGCCACCGCCGGTGAGCTGCTCGGCCTGCTCACCGCCGACAACCGCCACCAGCGGGTGCTGGATGAAGGGCTGACCCGGATCAGCCAATGGATGGACAACGACGCGGTGCGGCAGCGCGCGTCGGAACTGATCGTCCGCTACATCCAGCGCGAATGGCCGAAGCTGGCCAGCACGGTCAACTGGGTCAAGCCGATCGACGAGATCGGCGACGGCCTGGCCGAGCGCATGGCGCACGCGGTGCTGGCCGAACTGCAGCAGATCCTGGCCGAGCCGGAACACCCGCTGCGCAAGGATTACGAGGCGTGGCTGGGCGACTACATCCAGCGCCTGCGGCACGACCCGGCACTGGCGGAAAAGGTCGACCAGCTCAAGCAGCAGGTGATCGACCACCCCGCGGTGCAGGAGTATGTGCAGGGCCTGTGGGCGCGCATCCATGCCAGCCTGCGCGCCGACCTGTCCCGCGAGGACTCGGCGCTGGCCGGGCACCTGCGGCGCAGCCTGGCCAAGGTCGGCCAGGCGCTGCAGGACGATCCCTCCCTGCGCGAGGCCCTCAACCAGCACCTCATGGACGGTGCCGAGCGCCTGACCAGCCGGTTGCGCGAGGGCGTGACCAGCCATATCGCCCAGACCGTGAAGGGATGGGACGAACGGCACCTGGTGGAGCAGCTGGAGCTGAGCGTGGGACGCGACCTGCAGTTCATCCGGTTCAACGGCACCTTGGTGGGTGGGTTGATCGGGCTGTTGCTGCACGCGTTGACCGTGTGGATGCAGTGGTAGGTCCAGCCAACGGTTGACAGATTGCCCGGGTGTTTTTGAGACGTGGTTCGCGTATTCTGCCGCGCATTCAGGGCTGGAGTGGCCCGCCGGGGGGAACCATGCGAAGGACGATCGTGACGCTGGCGCTGTTCGCGCTGGCCTGCAATGCCCATGCCGGGCGCGTGTACAAATGTGCCGCTGGCGGCCAGACCATCTACCAGACGGTGCCCTGCCCGCCCGAGCAGGACACCGGCGTGACCCGGCCGATCGTCAAGGACCCCAACCTCACCTGGGAAGAGCGCACCCGCGCCCAGCGCGACCTGCACCAGGCCCGCCGCCGCATGCAGGCCGACGCCGGTCGTGGCGAGCCGCCGGTGCGCGGTACCGTCATCGACGGCGCGGCCAATCCGGAACAGTGCGAAGAACTGCGCGCCCGTCGCGAGATCGGCGAGCTGTTTGGACGCCCCGCGCCGGAGCGCATCGACACCGAAATCGCGAAGGCCTGCAGTTCGCGCTGAACGAAGCGTTGGACCTGTCGGGTACGGCCTTGCACGATGTATCCAAATGGATACATTCGGCGTATGGTTACGGTCCAGGCTACGGAAGCGTTCGACAAATGGATGCGCAGGCTGCGTGACACGCGTGCCCGTGCAGTGATTGCCGAACGCATCCAACGGATGGCCCAAGGTCTGCCGGTGGATATCAAACCCATCGGCAGCGGCGTCAGTGAACTGCGGATTCACCATGGCCCCGGCTACCGCGTGTACTTCACGCGGCGGGGCCGGCAAATCATCATCCTGCTATGCGCAGGCGACAAGGACAGCCAAGCTCCGGACATCCTGCAGGCGCAGAAGATGGCCGCCCATTTCCCGCGTGGAACGTGATGCAACCACAGCGCGCAACTGCCTCTTCAGGATTCAACCATGAGCAAGCCAGTCCTCGTTGCTTTCGATCCCGCAGATCATCTGGTCGACGATGCGGCCATTGCGCAGTACCTCACCGAGGCACTTTCCGCGGATGACGCCGCGCATTTCCAGGATGCACTCCAGGTGGTGGCGCGCGCCCGTGGCATGGCGCAGATTGCGGAGGCCTCTGGCCTCGGGCGGGAGAGTCTCTACAAGGCACTCAAGCCGGGCGCGCATCCCCGCTTCGACACCGTTCAACGGGTACTTGGCGCTCTCGGTGTGCGCCTGATCATCGAGCCGCTGGAACAGCCAGGTACAGCCTGACATCCATCAGGCAAGCGCGCGGATGGCGTCGATCAGCGACCTCATCTGCGCGGGCGTGGTGAAGATGCCGGGTGTCACGCGTACGCAGGCGCCGGACGCCAACCCTTCGCGGGCCACCACGAAGACACCGGACTGTTGCAGCATGCACTCTGCCGTGGCGGTATTGGCCTCCAGGCTGACCTGCCCGCGCAGGCGGAAGGCAGCGATGGCGCTGGACAGACGCGGATCCGGTGACGCCAGCAACTGGATCCGGGCGTCTTCGCGCAGCGCATCCAGCCACTGGTTGCGCAGGCGCAGCAGGCGCGCGCGCTTGTTGGCCACGCCGATCCGCTGGTGCAGCGACAATGCTGCCGGCAAGGCCATCACCGCCGCGAAATTGACCGTGCCGGTGTGGACGCGGCTGTCGATATCGCCGGTGTCCGCCTCGCCCATGCAGGGATCCAGGTCCTGCACACGGCCGCGCCGCACGTAGAGCGCGCCCAGGCCAACCGGCGCGCCGATCCACTTGTGCAGGTTGATGCCGACGAAATCCGCGCCCAGCGCGTGCAGCGGCGTGTCGACCTGGCCGATGCCATGTGCCGCATCCAGCACCACGTCCGCGCCGGCCGCGCGGGCCAGCGCGCTGATCTCCGCCACCGGCAGCAGCATACCGTTGCGGTGGCCAACCTGGGTGAGCAGCAGCAGGCGGGTGAGCGGGTAGCGCGCCAGCGCCTGTCGGTAGGCGTCCACGATGCCGTCGTGGTCGAATGGCTCCGGCAGCACGATGCGCTGTACGTCCACGCCCCTGCGCTCACGCAGCCACTGCATCGCAGCGATCGCGCTTTCATGGTCGGTGTCCGCATGCAGCACGGTGTCGCCCGGAGACAGGTGCCGGTAGCCGGCAATCAGTACCTGCATCGCTTCCGTCGCGCCCCGGGTCAGCGCGATCTCATCCGCGCCCACGCCCAGCGCGGCGGCCAGCATTGCACGCGCGTGTTCCAGCAACGGCGGGAACTCCCGTCGCCCGAACCACGCGTTGTCACGGTTCACCCGCGCCGTGGCGCGCTGGTAGGCCTGCAACACCGGCCGCGCCATGGAACCCCAGTAGCCATTGTCGAGCATGACTACCTGGTCGGTGACGTCGTACAGCGCCGCTACCTGGGCCCACCAGTCCTCGTCGGCGGCCAGCACGGCAGGGTCTCGCCCGGCGGCATCGGGCAGTGCGTCGCGATCGTGCAGGTCTGCGTCGGTCATGCCACCAGTATCGCAGCGGCAGCGAGAAGAGCCGATAACGCCAAACCATCAATCAATCTTGCCGAAGCGAATGATAATGACTATCATTAACACCCTCCCCTGTCACCGGCCAAGGCCGGTGACGTTCGTTGTTCGGCCCGCCATTGCAGGTTCCCGTGGCCAGCACGCCGGATGCCAGCTGGTTCAA
>NZ_JASCOP010000035.1:0-34072 GCF_029959395.1 Stenotrophomonas sp. PS02300 | reverse complement strand
CCCGTAGGGACTGTCAAAAACATGGATGTTTTTGCCAAGCCCCCAGGGATGGGTTTACGGCGTGTCCCGTAGGGGGCTGCCCGTCGGCCGCCCCGCCAGGAGTGAATCAAGGCGCCGATGCTTCTTCGGCTTTGCCCGCTTCATCCGGCTTCACCCGGAACCACGCCGCGTACAGCGCCGGCAGGAACACCAGCGTCAGCACGGTGCCCACGATCAACCCGCCCATGATCGAAATCGCCATCGAGCCGTAGAACGCGCTGCGCGACAGCGGGATCATGGCCAGCACCGCGGCAAGCGCGGTCAGCACGATCGGGCGGAAGCGGCGCACGGTGGCGTCGATGATCGCGTGCCAGCGGTCGTGGCCGGCGTCGATGTCCTGCTGGATCTGGTCGATCAGGATCACCGAATTACGCATGATCATGCCCGCCAGCGCGATGGTGCCGAGCAGCGCCACGAACCCGAACGGCGCGCGGAACAGCAGCAGGAACAAGGTTGCGCCGATGATGCCCAGCGGTGCGGTCACCAGCACCATCGCCGCACGCGAGAAGCTGCGCAGCTGCAGCATCAGCAGCGTGGCCACCACGATCAGGAACAGCGGCATGCCGGCCTTGATCGAGTTCTGGCCGCGTGCCGAATCTTCCACCGTGCCGCCGGTTTCCAGCAGGTAGCCGGACGGCAGCTCCGCACGGATGCCTTCCAGCGTCGGCAGGATCTGCTGCACCACGTCCAGCGCCTGGCTGCCATCACCGATATCCGCGCGCACCGTCACCGTCGGCAACCGGTTGCGGTGCCAGATGATGCCGTCCTCGAACACGTATTCCAGGCGCGCCACCTGAGACAGCGTCACCGAGGTGCCGCTGGCCGTGGGAATGGCCAGGCTGCCCAGCATGTCCAGCCGCACCCGCTCGTTGTCCGGCCCGCGCAGCAGCATCTCGATCAGGCGGTTGCCCTCACGGTAGGTGCTCACACTCATGCCCGACAACGACGTGCCCAGCAGCTGGCTCACCTGCGCACTGCTCACGCCCAGCGCACGTGCACGGTCCTGGTCGATCACCAGCCGCACCACCTTGCTCGGCTCGCTCCAGTCCAGGTTCACGTTCATCACGTGCGGGTTCTCGCGCACCTTGGCTTCCACCTTGCGTGCGATCGCCTGCACCTGCTCGATGTGTTCGCCTGAAATGCGCATCTGCACCGGGTAGCCCACCGGCGGGCCGTTCTCCAGTCGGGTCACGCGCATCTGCACGTCCGGGAACTGCGGAATGACCTCCTTCAGCAGCCAGTCGCGGGTGGCCTCACGCGCTTCGGCGTTTTCGGTCAGCACCACGAACTGCGAGAAGTTGGTGGCCGGCAGCTGCTGGTCCAGCGGCAGGTAGAAGCGCGGCGAACCGGTGCCCACGTAGGCCACGTAGTTGCTGATGCCGTCGCGCCCCTTGAGCAGCTTCTCCAGCTTGGTCGCCTGCGCCTGCGTGGCCTGCAGCGACGCGCCTTCGGCCAGCTCGATGTCCACCATCAGTTCCGGGCGGGTCGAATCCGGGAAGAACTGCTGCGGCACGAAGCGGAAGATCAGCAGCGAGAACACGAACAGCGCCGCCGTGGCCGCGATCACCCACCAGCGGTGGCGCAGGCAGGCATCCAGGAAGCGGCGGAAGCGCGTATAGAACGGCCGCTGGTACGGGTCGTGGTCGTGCGCCAGTTCCTTCGGTGCGATCCAGCGCGCGAATGCCGGGTGGCGGTCGGCCCACTGCAGGCGCCTGGCGCGCCAGCGCCCGGCCAGGCTGTCCGGCTTGGGCGGCTGCGGATTGAACAGGTCCGGCAGCATCTTGTCGCCCAGGTACGGAATGAACAGCACCGCCGCGATCCACGACACCACCAGCGCGATGGTCACCACCTGGAACAGCGAACGGGTGTATTCACCGGTGCTGGACGCCGCCGTGGCGATCGGCAGGAAACCGGCCGCGGTGATCAGCGTACCGGTCAGCATCGGGAACGCCGTGCTTTCCCAGGCGAAACTGGCCGCGCGCAGGCGGTCGTAGCCCTGCTCCATCTTGGTGGCCATCATCTCCACCGCGATGATGGCATCGTCCACCAGCAGGCCCAGCGCCAGCACCAGCGCGCCCAGCGAGATCTTGTGCAGGCCGATGTCGAAGTAGTGCATGACGAAGAACGTCATCGCCAGCACCAGCGGAATGGTCACGCCCACCACCAGGCCGGTGCGCAGGCCCAGCGAGAAGAAGCTCACCAGCAGCACGATCACCACCGCTTCGGTGAGCACCTGCACGAACTCGCCCACCGATTCTTCCACCGCGTGCGGCTGGTCGGAGACCTTGCGCAGCTGCATGCCGGCCGGCAGGGTTTTCTGCAGGCGTTCGAATTCCGCATCCAGCGTGGCGCCGAGCTTGAGGATGTCGCCGCCGTCCTTCATCGCCACCGCGATGCCGATGGCGTCTTCACCCATGAAGCGCATTTTCGGCGAGGCCGGGTCGGCGAAGCCGCGCTTGACCTCGGCGATATCGCCCAGGTGCACGGTGCGGTCACCGGCCTGGATCGGGAAGCGGCGGATGTCGTCCACGCTCTGGAACTGGCCGGTCACGCGCAGCTGCACGCGGTCGGTAGGGGTTTCAAAGAAGCTGGTGGCGGCAATCGCGTTCTGGTCGGCCAGTGCCTGCTGCACCTGCTGCAGCGAAACGCCGAGGGTGGCCAGCTTGGTGTTGGACAGCTCGATCCAGACCTTTTCGTCCTGCAGGCCTTCCAGTTCGATCTTGCCCACGTCCGGCACGCGCTGCAGTTCCAGCTGGATGCGGTCGGCGTAATCGCGCATCACCGCGTAGTCGAAGCCCTGCCCGGTCAACGCGTAGATGTTGCCGAAGGTATCGCCGAATTCATCGTTGAAGAACGGGCCGACGATCTCGCGCGGCAGGGTCGGCTTGATGTCGCCCACGCGCTTGCGCACCTGGTACCACAGGTCCGGAATCGCCTTGGAGCGCAGGCTGTCGCGGGCCACGAAGATCACCTGCGATTCGCCCGGGCGCGAGTACGAGCGGATGAACTCGTACTGCCCGGTGTTGAGCAGCGCCTTCTCGATCGGCTCGGTCACCTGGCGCGAGACCTGCTCGGCGGTGGCACCCGGCCACATCGTGCGTACCACCATCACCTTGAAGGTGAACGGCGGATCCTCGGACTGGCCCAGGTGCTTATACGACCACGCACCGATGATCGCGAAGGCCAGCATCGCGAACAGCACCAGCGCGCGGTTGCCCAGCGCCCATTCGGAAAGATTGAAGCGGCGCACGGGGTCAGTGCCCCTTGGCCGGTGCAGCGGGCGTAGCGGCCGGCTTCAGCACCGGGCGGTTCTGCCGATCGACCGGGGTGACCGCCTGGCCGTCGCGCAGCAGGTGCCCGCCGGCGGCCACGACCCAATCCTGCGCGGCCACGCCGGACAGCACCGGCACCGCGTCGGGGCCATAGGCACCCACGGTCACCGGCGTCGCCTTGATCGCGCCGTTGGACGGGTTCACCACCCACACGCTGGCCTTGCCATCGGCGCCGCGCAGCACCGCGCCCAGCGGCAGCTGCAGCGTGCCGGTGCGGCCGGCGGCGGCGAACACGCGCGCGCTCTGGCCCAGCTCCACTTCAGCGGCTGCTTCCGGCGCCAGGCTGACCCGGGTGGCGTAGGTACGCGCCTGCGCATCGGCGGCCGGGGCGATCTCGCGGATCGTGCCCGGCAGCATCTGGCCCGGCTTGTTCCACAGCTCCACCTGCACCTCCTGGCCGACCTGGTAATCGCGGATGTTGCTTTCCGGCAGGGCGATCAGCACCTCGCGTCCGCCGTCGGCGGCCAGGGTGAACACCGTCTGCCCGGCGCCGACCACCTGCCCGGCTTCGGCCTGGCGGCTGGCGATCACGCCATCGGCCGGTGCGCGCAGCTGCGCGTAGCCGGTCTGGTTGCGGGCCACCGCCAGGTTGGCGCGGGCGGCATTGGCCTGGCCCTGCGCGGCCTTGAAGGCGGCGGTCTGTGCATCCAGGGTGGACTGGCTGACCAGCTGCTGCTCGGCCAGCTTCGCGTAGCGCTTCTGGTCATCGCGGGCGCGCACCAGGTCGGCTTCGGCCGCGGCCAGCTGCGCCTGCGAGGCGCTTGCCTGCGAGGCGAAATCGGCAGCATCCAGTTCGGCCAGCAGGTCGCCCTTGCGCACGCGCTGGCCGGCATCGACGTGGCGCTTGATCAGGTTGCCCCCGACCCGGAACGACAGCGGGCTTTCCTGCAGGGCATGCACCTCACCCGGGTAGGCCGCCACTTCCTGGCCGCTCACCGTGCCCGGCTGCACCACCAGCACCGGGATCGGTGCGGCCGGCTCGGCATCCTGTTTGCCACACGCTGCCAGCATCAACGCCAGCAGGCCACTGCCCATCCATCGCAAGTTGTTCATGAGGTCCTGGACCTTGAAGTACCGGGGGAGACCGTCTGGAAGCGACACTCTATTCCATGACGGCCAATAGTGAACCAGTCGGTATAGTATAAATATCGAACCGATTGGTCTAGTATTGTTTGCATGACCGATCCGACCACTTCCGCCGTGCCGTCCAAGCCTGCCGCCAAGGCAGCCGGACCCGGCCGCCCCAAGGATCTGGGCAAGCGCGCAGCCATCCTCGACGCGGCCAAGGCATTGTTCGTGGACCAGGGGTATGGCGGCGTCAGCATGGACAGCATCGCGGCCCAGGCCGGCGTTTCCAAGCTGACCGTTTACAGCCATTTCGGCGACAAAGAGACCCTTTTCACCGAAGCTGTGAAGTCCACCTGCATGGAGATGCTGCCGGACGCGCTGTTCGTCACCGACGCCGACGGCGCGCTGCGCGAGCAGCTGCTGGGCATCGGCCGGGCGTTCTTCACCATGATCACCTCGCCGGCCGCCGTGGCCGTGCAGCGGGTGATGATGGCCCCCGATACCGACGACCGCATCCGCGAGATGTTCTGGGTGGCCGGCCCGCAGCGCACCAGCGATGCCCTGGCCGAGTTCCTGCGGGCCCGCACCGAGCGTGGCGAACTGGAGATCAGCGACTTCCAGACCGCCGCCCTGCAGTTCTTCACCCTCATCAAAGGCGAGCTGCATACGCATATGATGTGCGGGCTGCGAACGGCCCCGGCCGAGTGCGACGCCGACGCCCATGTCGAGGCCAGCGTGACCTTCTTCCTGAGGGCTTACGCCACCCGCCCCGGGCGGTGATGACAACATGAATGGACCGGAGGTCGCGGTGACTTCCGGCACTGCGACCCCGGCGCGACGGCAGCGATGCTCTCAGCGCGCCGCCGGCTCCCGGCACCGGTAAAATGGCCGGCCCACTGCGCTGGATTAAGAACCTCATGACGATCGATTACGCCCACGCCCGCGAACTGATGGTTGAACAGCAGATCCGTCCCTGGGACGTGCTGGACATCCGTGTGCTCGACGTACTGGCACGTTTGCCGCGCGAGGCGTTTGTCGCCGATGCGAACCGTACCCTCGCCTATACCGATGTCGAGCTGCCGCTGGGCGACGACCGCAAGATGATGAAGCCGGTCATCGAAGGCCGCACCCTGCAGGCGCTGAACCTGCAGCCGGGCGATGAAGTGCTGGAAATCGGCACCGGCAGCGGCTACCTCAGCGCCTGCATGGGCGCCCTGGCCCGCGAAGTGCTCAGCCTGGAAATCGACCCGGCCCTGGCCGAGGCCGCGCGTGCGCGCCTGGATGTCACCGGCCTGGGTACCAACGTCCGCATTGAAACTGCCGATGCCCTGACCTGGGACACCGAGCGCCGCTTCGACGCCGTCTGCGTTACCGGCGCGGTGGAGACCATCCCCGCGCGCTTCACCCAGTGGCTGCGTCCCGGTGGCCGCCTGTTCGTGATCCGTGGCCATTCGCCGGCAATGGAAGCGGTGCTGGTCAATGCCGATGGCAGCATCAGCGATTCGCTGTTTGAAACCGATATCGATTACCTGCGCGGTGCCGCGCCGGCACCCCAGTTCCACCTCTGAGTCCAAGGAAGCCGCAATGATCCGCCGATCCCTCGCTATTGCGCTGGCCGCCGCCCTGCTGCCGATGACCGCCTCTGCCGCCGACCTGCTGCAGGTCTACGAAATGGCGCGCAACGGCGATCCGCAGCTGTCTGCGGCTGAATCGACCCGTCTGTTCGACAAGGAAGGCGCCGTGCAGGCCCGTGCCGCACTGCTGCCGCAGATCAATGGCGAGGCTTCGCTCACGCAGAACCGCACCACGCCGAACCACGACGTCAGCTCCACCTCGTTCACCACCAAGAACCGCAACTACGGCCTGAGCGCGTCGCAGACGCTGTTCAACTGGACGCAGATCTCCAACCTGCGTTCGCAGCGCGAGCTGAGCAAGGCGGCGGACTTCACCCTGGACTCGGCCAACGACGACCTGATCACGCGCACCTCGGCGGCGTACTTCAACGTGCTGGTGGGCATCGAATCGCTGTCGGCGGCGCAGACCAATGAAGCGGCGGCCAAGAAGCAGTTCGACTTCGCCGACAAGCGCCTGGAAGTGGGCCTGGCCCCGATCACCGACGTGCATGAAGCGCGCGCCCAGTACGACCAGGCCCGCGCCAACACGATCATTGCGCAGAACACCCTGGCCGACGCCTACCAGGCGCTGACCGAACTGACCGGCCAGCCGGTCACCGACCTGCGCGCCCTGCCGGCCGACTTCCGCCCGGAACTGCCGGCCAAGTACGCCACCGTTGACCAGCTGGTCAACGAAGCAGTTGCCCAGAACCCGGCGCTGAAGTCGCAGGAGCTGAAGGTGAGTGCGGCCGAATCGAGCGTGTCCGCCGCACGCGGTGGCCACTACCCGACCCTGTCGCTGGGTGCCACCGCCGGCCGTTCGGCCAGCTGGGGTGACGTGGTGGGCAGCGGTTCGAACTTCAGCCCGGACCAGCGCAGCAACAGCATCGGCCTGACCCTGAGCGTGCCAATCTTCTCCGGCGGCGCCACCCAGTCCGGCGTGCGCCAGGCCCTGGCCCAGCGCGATATCGCCCAGGACGGTTACGAGCAGCAGAAGCGCGCCCTGGACCGCAACACCCGCAACGCCTACCAGACCCTGGTGGCCGGCATCAGCGAAGTGGAAGCGCGCCGCCTGGCGGTGGTCTCGGCGCAGAGCGCGTACGACGCGTCGCAGGTCGGCCTGGAAGTGGGTACCCGCACCGTGCTGGACGTGATCCAGAACCAGCGCATCCTGTTCTCGGCCCAGCTCGAGTACGCCAACGCCCGCTACACCTTCCTGCAGAACCGTCTGCTGTTGGGCCAGGCAGTCGGCACGCTGGACATCGCCGACCTGCAGGACATCAACCGCCTGCTGACCCTGCAGGCCGCAACGCCGAGCACCCAGGTCAGGTAAACGTCATCGCATGCGCGCTGACGCCCCACGGTTCGCTACGCAAACCGTGGGCCCCTGCCTTACCAGCACCCAGACCCCCACCGCTTCGCGGTCGCCCCCTGACTCAGGGGGCTTTCCTCCAGATGCATCCCGGTAGCGCCGGCCGTCGGCCGGCCCACGGAGTGACGAAGTCGTTCATTCCAGCGGCGGTGGCAGCTGCGGGGCGATCAACTCGACCGTGCGCTTGAGCGCGCCACGGCCGTTGCTGACCAACGCACACCCTGCACTGGCCATGTCTTCCCGTGCTTCCGGATCGCGCAGCAGGGTGAGCAGTGCATCGCCCACGCCTGCCACGTCGTCGGCGATCAACACCGCGCCCGCTTCGCGCATGCGCCGGGAGATCTCGGCGAAGTTATGCAGGTGCGGGCCGGTCACCGTGGCGGTGCCCATTGCCGCCGGCTCGAGCAGGTTGTGGCCGCCGATCGGCTGCAGGCTGCCACCGACGAACGCCACCTGCGCGCAGCCGTAGAACGCCATCAGCTCGCCCAGCGTATCGATCACGAACACATCGCTGTCGGCCTGCGGCCAGCGTTGCTGGCGGCGCGTGCTGACCTTCCAGCCCTGCTCGCGTGCCAGCGCTTCCACGCGCGGGAAGCGTTCGGGATGGCGCGGCGCCCACAACAGCAACAGGCCAGGAATTTCCTGGCGCAGGCGGCGGTGCAGGTCGATGGTGGCCTGTTCCTCGCCTTCGTGCGTGCTGGCCGCGATCCACACCGGGCGCGTGCCGGGCACGGCGGCGTGGAAATCGGCGGTGAACTCGCGCACGTTCGGCGTGGCGATGTCGAACTTCAGGTTGCCCAGCGGCTGCACCTGTTCGGGCAGCGCACCGAGCTGGATGAAGCGCTCGGCGTCGTCGGCAGACTGCGCGGCCACGCAGGTAACCGTGCGCAGGGTGCGCCCGATCAGCGGGCGCAGCAGGCGGTAGCCGCGCAGCGAGCGCGCCGACAGCCGGGCATTGAGGATGTACACCGGAATGTCGCGGTCGCGGCAGCCGAACAGCAGGTTCGGCCACAGCTCGGTTTCCAGGATCAGCGCCAGGCTGGGCTTGAAGTGGCCCAGGAAGCGGCCGACGCTGCCCGGTACGTCATACGGCAGGTACACGTGGTCGACCGCATCGCCCCACAGCGAGCGGACCCGTTCCGAGCCAGTGGGGGTGATGGTGGTGATCACCCAGCGGATGTCCGGGCGCAGCTGGCGCAGCGCATTGACCAGCGGCGCGGCCGCATTCACTTCGCCCACCGACACCGCATGCAGCCAGACCCGCGGCTGCGCGGTGGAATCGGGGTAGGAAGCGTAGCGCTCGTCCCAGCGCTGGAAGTACTCGCGCACCCGGAAACCGCGCCAGACCAGGTGGTACACGGTGATCGGCAACAACAGGTACAGCACGACCGAATACAGGCCGCGCAGGATCCATTCGACGGGACTTTTACGCATGCGCAGAGGATACGGGAGCGGCGTTGCTGACGCACCCCGACAGGCGCATGACTTAGAATCGGGGGTATGTCAGATAACGCTTCCACCGCCACCCGGCCGTCCCTGCGCAATCCCCGCCACTGGCCGACCTTCGCTTTCATGCTGGTCGCCTTCGCCGTGGCCCGCCTGCCCTGGGGCCTGCAGCGCGCGCTCGGGCGCGGGGTGGGCACCGTGGCCTACCGGCTGGCCGGCAGCCGCCGGCGCGCGGCCGAGGTGAACCTCAAGCTGTGCTTCCCCGAAAAGGACGACGCCTGGCGCCAGCGCCTGCTGCGTGACAGCTTCGACGCGCTGGGCGTGGGCATCTTCGAATTCGCCCGGGCCTGGTGGGGCAGCATCGACAGCATCCGCCCCAAGGTGCAGGTGGAAGGCCTGGAGCACCTGCACCGCATGCAGGCCGAGGGCCGTGGCGTGCTGCTGGTGTCGGGCCACTTCATGACCCTGGAGATGTGTGGGCGGTTGCTGTGCGACCACGTCGACCTGTCGGGCATGTACCGCAAGCACCGCAACCCGGTGTACGAGTGGGCGGTGAAGTTCGGCCGGCTGCGCTATGCCAAGGCGATGTATGCCAACGAGGACATCCGCGCCACGGTGCGGCACCTGAAGAAGGGTGGCTTCCTGTGGTACGCGCCGGACCAGGACATGCGCGGCAAGGACACCGTGTTCGTGCCGTTCTTCGGTCACACCGCCTCGACCATCACCGCCACCCACCAGCTGGCGCGGATGACCGGCTGCGCGGTGATTCCGTATTTCCACCGCCGCGAAGGCGGGAAGTATTTCCTGAAGATCGGCGCGCCGCTGGAGAACTTCCCCAGCGAGGATGTGGAAGCCGACACCGCACGGGTCAACCAGGCCATCGAAGCGATGGTGCGCGAGGCCCCGGACCAGTACCTGTGGATCCACCGCCGCTTCAAGCGCCAGCCCGGCGGCCGCAGTAATTTCTACAAATAACGCGGTCGCATTACGGGTCGTCGCTGGCCAGCAGGCTGCCTGCGTAGAGGGCGGCGAGCAGCAAGGTGAGGCCGCCCCAGAACGTGGAATAGAACGCCAGGTGGGTGTTGAACGGGAACACCGTGACCGCCAGGGCAAGCATCGCCGGGCGGGCGCGTTCGCGCGCCGGTAGCGGGGCGAAGCGCCACGCGCGCCACGCCTGCGCCGCAGCCGCCAGCCACAGCAGCAAGCCGAGCACGCCGGTTTCGGCCAGGATCTCCAGCAGGATCTGGTGCGCGTGCAACGCCGGGCCGGCGCCCCACACTTCCTGTTCTTCAGGGCGCGGATTGCAGTCGGGGTAGGCATCGCGGAAACCCCGTGCGCCTACGCCGTTGATCGGATGCTGCTCGATCATGCAGCCCGCCGCAGCCCAGATCTGCGCGCGCCCGGACAATGCCTGGTTCACGCCATCACTCTCGCCTTCCCACGCCATCGCGGTGCGTTCCAGCCGCTCGCGTACCTGGTGCGAGCCAGCGGCAAGTGCCACCGCCGCTGCGAGTCCCACCGCCACGCAGGCCAGCAGGCCGCGCGCGCCGAGCAGGCGCCAGCCGGAAAACACCAGCACCAGCGCATAGGTCAGCCACGCCGCGCGCGAGCCGGCCAATACCAGCACGGCACCGACGGCGGCGGCCACCCCCATCCAGCCCCAACGGCCGAAGCGTGCGGCAGCGGCAAACAGCAGGAACGGCGACAGGCTGGCCAGCACCTGGCCGAATTTCAGGTTGCACGGCCCCAGCACGCCACTCAGGCGATCGGCTGCCGCCATCTCCGCCGGCGGGCACAGGCCATGGCCACTGATCGCCCATTTCAACTGGTCCATCGACCAGAACAACGGGCTGGTACCGAACGCGGCCTGCGCCAGTGCATCCAGCGTCCACACCCCGGTGATGATCGCGATGCCCTTCAGGGTCAGCGCCCGCCGCTCCGGCGTTGCCACCGCGATCGCCACCAGCCACATGAAGGGCAGGTAGCGCAGGCCGGCGGCGGTCTTGCGCCACGCCGTGCCCGGATCGATCGCATCGAAGGCGGAAAACGCCTGCGGCAGCCAGTAGCCCAGGAACAGGATGCTGGTCAGCGCCCACGCCGGGCTGCTGAGCATGCGCTGCTTGCCCTGCAGGCGCAGCTGGATCATGCGTGCGGCGGCGTAGATCGCGCCCAGGCCCAGCACGGTTTCGGCAATGCCCGGCAGCGGCAGCAACGCCACGAACGCGATGACCCACCACGGCGCCCAGCGGCCCGCGCGGAAGCCCGGCGAACCGGGCGCCCTGACCGGCTCAGCCAGCGAGGGAGGTATAGAGCTGGAGCGTGTCACGTTGCATCGCCTGCAGGGTGAACGGAATACGCGAGGGCAGCGACGGCGGCTGCGCCAGCAACTGCAGCGCACGCGCCTGCAATGCCCCGGCGTCGCCCAAGGGTACCGCGCCGGATGGTTGGAGGTGTTGCAGCAGCTCGCCCACCCCACCCTGGTTCCAGCCCAGTACAGGTCGGCCCACTGACAGCGCTTCGACCACGGTGCGGCCAAAGGCCTCCGGCTTGTCGGACAGCTGCAGCACCAGATCGCTGGCCGCATAGGCTTCGGCGATGCGCGACGTGGGCGCGGTCATCAGCACCGCATCGGCGATGCCCATGCTGCGCGCCTGTGCTTCCAGCTCGGCCGCGTAGCGCTCACGCCCCGGCTCGCGGGTGCCCGGCATCCACAGCAGCGCCGGCACGCCGGCAGCATGCAGCCCGGCCAGCAGCCCCAGCGCATGGTGATGCCCCTTCAGGCGGGTGCCACGCCCCGGCAACAACAGCAGCGGCGCATCGCCGGCCAGCGTTGGATGCTGCGCAGCCACCGCCAGGCGCGGGCGCCGGTCCTGCCGGCCCACGCGCGGGAACTGCGCGGTATCCACGCCACGCGGAATCACCTGCAGGCGCTCGGGCGGCACGCTCGGGTAATGCTGGAGCACGAATTCGCGCACGCAGTTGGACACGCAGATCACCCGTTCGCCGCTGGTCATCACCGCGCTGTAGCGGCTGGGCGAATTCAAGCCATGCACCGTGGTGACCCAGTGCGGGCGGGCGGCCGCCGGCAGGTTGCGCACGGCGTAGTAGCCCAGCCAGGCCGGCAGCCGCGAGCGCGCATGCACGATGTCCGCGCCGGTTTCGGCCAGCAGGTTGCGCAGCGTGCGCACATGGCGCAGCGTCCACAGCGATTTGCGGCCGATATCCAGGGTGAGGTGTTCGGCGCCACTGGCCAGCAGCGGCTCGACCAGCCGGCCACCGGCAGAGACCACGATGGCGCGGTGCCCGGCCACGACCAGCGCGGCGGCAATTTCCAGCGTAGAGCGCTCAACCCCGCCGGAGTGCAGCGCCGGCAGCAGCTGCACCACGGTCAGTCGGCGCACGTTCGGTTCCGCCTGCTCAGTCGGCCAGCACGAAGACCGAACCGCAGTACGGGCACGCGGCTTCGCAGTTCGGCTCGTCTTCGATCGGCAGGTACACGCGCGGGTGCGAGTTCCACAGCGCCATCTCCGGCGTCGGGCAGCTCAGCGGCAGGTCGCTGCGGTGCACGGTGTAACGCTTTTCGGCATTGGCGGGCGCGGTGGCGGTATGGCTCATGGCGGGGCACGGAAAGGAATTGCGAGGGGCTCGATTCTAGCACCCGGGGCGCCGGGCGCGGCGCGGCCGGTTCCGTGCGGGACGTCACGGGCAAAACGCCGATATGCGATTTTTCCGGGTTTAGATCGAACTAATTTCACTTGCCAGACCCGCTCCGGGTGTTGCAGGATCGGGTGCGTTCCGATCAAACACCCGATCGCATGGCCCGTCCCCCGCCGGACCTGCATCGCTTCGACTGCCCTTGCGGGCGGCCGGCGTGGTGCTGTCTGCCGAGGTCGCCGATGCGGGCTCCGCCTGCCGCCTGTCCCACCCGGGAGATCCCTGCATGACCCTGCCGCACCCCCGCCCTGCCCGCCGCGCCCTGCTTCCGCTGGCCCTCGCCCTGGCCTGCGCGCCGGTGGCCCTGCCCGCCTTCGCGCAGGGCCTGCAGACCTCCTTCGAGCCGGGCGAACCGGCCCCGCAGGCCAGCAAGGGCGGCGTGCAGCTGAAGACCGGCAAGGGCCCGGAAGCGCCATATGCGGCCAAGCCCGGGGTCGGCTACAGCGGACTGCGTGCCCTGCACTACGCCAGTGCCGGTGGCAGCGCCACCACCACGCTGTTCACCACCGATGTGACCATCGACGCCGACACCACGCTGTCCTGGCTGGTGCTGCCGGAGATCGTGGGCGAGGACACGGTGGCCTCCACCTATGTCTCGCTGGACCTGGTGCTGGACGACGGCAGCCGGGTCTCGGCCAGCGCCGCGCGCGACCTGCACGGCATCGCGCTCGGCGCCAGGGCCCAGGGCGATTCCAAGACCCTCTACCCGCAGCAATGGGCGCACAAGTCGGTGCGTTTGGGCGACGTGGAGGCGCTGCGCGGGCGCCGCGTGGTCGCCATCGAACTCGATCTGGGCAGCGCCACCAACGCACCGGTCTCGGGCTGGATCGACGACGTGCGCCTGGACAGCCAGCCGCGCACCGCCCCGGCCCGCCCCTCCGACTGGGTGCTCACCACCCGCGGCACCCAGGCCAACGGCACCTTCTCGCGCGGCAACAACTTCCCGGCCACCGCCGTACCGCACGGGTTCAACTTCTGGACCCCGGTGACCGACGCCGGCGCGCTGAACTGGCTGTACCGCTGGAACGAGCAGAACAACGCGGCCAACCGCCCGCAGCTGCAGGCACTGGCCCTGAGCCACCAGCCCAGCCCGTGGATGGGCGACCGCCAGACCTTCCAGGTGATGCCGTCGGCCACCCGTGGCGTGCCGAACGCGGACCGCGCCAAGCGTGCGTTGTCGTTCTCACGCGACAACGAAAGCGCGCGCCCGTACCGCTATGCGGTGCGCTTCGACAACGGCATTGCCGCCGCCATCGCGCCAACCGACCACGCCGCGCTGTTCCAGTTCGATTTCCCCAAGGACGGCGATGCCAACCTGCTGTTCGACAACGTCGACGCGCGTGGCGGGCTCACGTTGGATGCGGCCACGCAGACGCTGTCGGGCTACACCGATACGCGCAGCGGGCTGTCCAACGGCGCCACCCGCATGTACGTGGTGGCCAGCTTCGACCGGCCGTGGCGCAGCAGCGGCACCATCGCCAGCGGCCGGCCCACCGGCTACATCAAGTTCGACCCGGGCAGCGACCGTCGCGTGACCATGCGCATCGCCACCTCGCTGATCTCGGTCGAGCAGGCCCGCCACAACCTGGCGCTGGAACTGGCCAGCGATGACACCTTGGCCACCGTCGCCGCCCGCGCACAGGATGCCTGGGACCAGCGCCTGGCCCGCTTCGACATCGGCCAGGCCAGCGACGACCAGAAGACCACGCTGTATTCCAGCCTGTACCGCCTGTACCTGTACCCGAATTCCGGCTTCGAGAACGCCGGTACCGCTGCCGCCCCGGACTGGCGTTACGCCAGCCAGGCCAGCGCCGCCGACGACAACACCGATGGCAGCGCGGTGCGCAGCTTCGCGCCGATCCGCGATGGCAAGGTGTACGTCAACAACGGTTTCTGGGACACCTTCCGCACCACCTGGCCGGCGTACGCGCTGTTCACTCCGGACGATGCCGGGCAGCTGGTGCAGGGCTTCCTGGAGCAGTACCGCGCCGGTGGCTGGGTGGCGCGCTGGTCCTCGCCGGGCTATGCCGACCTGATGGTGGGCACCAGTTCGGACGTGGCCTTCGCCGATGCCTACCTCAAGGGCATCAAGGGCTTCGATCCGGACGAGGCGTACCAGGCCGCATTGAAGAACGCCACCGTGGTGCCGCCGGATCGCCATGTCGGCCGCAAGGGCATGGATAAATCCACGTTCCGTGGCTACGCCAGCGCCGACGTGCACGAAGGCATGTCGTGGACGATGGAAGGCGCGCTCAACGATTTCGGCATCGCCAACATGGCCACCGCGCTGGCAAAAACCGCCGACAGCCCGGCCGCACGCGAGCGCTACACCACCGAAGCGGATTACTTCCGCGCCCGCGCCGGCACCTACGCCACCGTGTTCGACCCGGCCGCCGGCTTCTTCCAGGGCCGCAAGGACGATGGCAGCTGGCGCGTGGCTGCAAAGGACTACGACGCGCGCGTGTGGGGCCACGACTACACCGAATCCAACGGCTGGACGTTCGCCTTCACTGCCGCGCACGATGGCGAAGGCTTGGCCGGCCTGTACGGCGGCCGCGAGAAGCTGGCCGAGAAGCTGGATACGTTCTTCAGCACGCCGGAAACCGCCGACCCGACGTTCTCCGGTTCCTACGGCGGCACCATCCATGAAATGACCGAAGCGCGCGATGTGCGCATGGGCATGTACGCACACAGCAACCAGCCCTCGCACCACATTCCGTGGATGTACCTGTACGCCGGGAAGCCGTGGAAGACCCAGCAGCACGTGCGCGAGATCCTGTCGCGGCTGTACGTGGGCAGCGAGATCGGCCAGGGCTACCCCGGCGATGAAGACAACGGCGAAACCTCGGCGTGGTACGTGCTGGCCTCGCTGGGCCTGTACCCGCTGCGCATGGGCTCTCCGGAATACGCGATCGGCTCGCCGGCGTTCAAGCATGCCAAGGTGGAACTGCAGGGCGGCGCGGTGCTGACCGTGAACGCTCCGGAAAACTCGGACCGCAACATCTACGTGCAGTCGCTGAAGATCAACGGCCAGCCGTGGACGAAGACGTGGGTGCCCCACGATGTGATCGCCAAGGGCGCGACGCTGGACTTCGAGATGGGTCCGGCGCCGTCCAAGTGGGGCACCGGGCCGGACGATGCGCCGCGCTCGTTGACCGCGCGGGGTGAACGCCCGGCGATTCTGCATGACCTGCTGGGCAGCGGCGCGCGTGCGCAGCTGGACGATGGGAAGGTGCTGGCGGCGCTGACCGATGATGATGCCGGCACCGTGGTGCCGTTCGGCGGCAAGGGCAGCGTGGTGTTCACGGGCGTGACCGATGGCACGCCGTCGATGTACACGCTGACCAGCGGCAATGCGCCGATCCGGGGCGGAAAGTGGACCCTGGAAGCGCGCAAGGCCGGGGGCAGCTGGGTCACGCTGGACCAGCGCAGCGGTGAAACGTTCGAGTGGCAGCAGCAGACCCGCCCGTTCCGGATTGCCAAGCCGGGCCGTTATGCCGAATACCGGTTGCGGATCGAGGGGCCGGGGCGGATGCAGTTGGCCGAGGTGGAGCTGCTGGCGCCTGCCGCACCGTGAAGAAAAGGGGGCGCGATGCGCCCCCTTTTGGTTTACCTGCCGCTTACAAGACCCGCATACAACGCGAACAACTGCTTGAAGTACCGCTTTGCAGGACGAGTGCGCATGGCGCCGTTCCAGAGGGGGGGAAGTGGTCGGGCCCAGGGTGGCGGGGTCCAGCGGACCACCGCCACGGCCGGGCCGCGTGGGGGTATTTGGCCCTTGGCAGGTTGCACGGGAGTGACCGTGGGGCTGCGGCGATGTTGCCGCTACCGGAAACGAAAAAGGGACCGGTGCGGTGCACCGATCCCTTCTTCAAGGTCTACCGACCAACGGTCGGTAGCTACCAACCCTCAGGCCTTTTCTGCCTCGAGCTGTTTCCGGATCTGCGCATCCACCGCCGCAATGGCGGTCATGTTGAGCACGCGGCGCGAGGTCGCGCTGGTGGTCAAAATGTGCGCCGGCTTGGCCACGCCCATCAGGATCGGGCCGATCGCCACGCCGTCGGTGAACACGCGCACCAGGTTGTAGGCGATGTTGGCCGCTTCCAGGTTGGGCAGCACGAACAGGTTGGCGCGGCCCTTCAGCGTGCTGTCGGGCAGCAGCTTCTGGCGCAGCGCTTCATCCCACGCGGTGTCGCCCTGCATTTCACCGTCCACGTTCAAACGCGGGTTGCGCTTGAGCAGCAGCTCGCGCACGGTGCGCATCTTCAGCGCGTCCTTGGAATCGTGGCTGCCGAAGTTGGAGTGCGACAGCAGCGCCACCTTCGGTTCGATCCCGAACAGCTTCATGCGGTAGGCCGCCTGCAGCGTGGCTTCGCAGATCTGCTCGGCCGTGGGGTCTTCCTGCACGTGGGTATCCACGAAGAAGAACACGCCCTGCTGGTTGATCACACCGGTCATGGCCGAGGTCGAGGTGACCTTCGATTCCAGCGGCAGCACGCTGCGCACGTAGCCCAGCTTCTTGTGGAAGCGGCCCACCACGCCGGTGAGCAGCGCATCGGCTTCGCCGCGTGCCACCATCACCGCCGCGATCAGGGTCGGGCGCGAGCGCATCAGGTTCTTGGCCGCCGCCACCGTCACGCCGCGACGGCCGGTGAGGTTGTGGTAGTACTGCCAATACTCGTTGAAGCGCGGGTCGTCGTTGATGTTGGTGACGTCGAAATCAACACCGGCCTTCATGCGCAGGCCCATGCGCTCGATGCGCGATTCGATCACGTCCGGGCGGCCGATCAGGATCGGGAAGGCCAGGCCTTCATCCACCACGTTCTGCACCGCGCGCAGCACCACTTCTTCTTCGCCTTCGGCATACACCACGCGCTGCTTGTCGGCGCGCGCACGGTCGTACACCGGCTTCATCATCAGGCTGGTGCGGTAGACGAACTGGGCCAGCTTCTCGCGGTAGGCGCCCATGTCGGCAACCGGCCGGGTAGCCACGCCCGAATCCATCGCGGCCTGGGCCACGGCGGCCGACAGCTCCACCAGCAGGCGGCGGTCGAACGGGCGCGGAATCAGGTAATCGCGGCCGAAGCTCGGGGTGTCATCGCCATAGGCCGAGCCCAGGTCGCTGGCTTCGCGGCGTGCCATCGCGGCGATCGCGTGAACGCAGGCGATCTTCATTTCTTCGTTGATCGCCGTGGCGCCCACGTCCAGCGCACCACGGAACAGGTACGGGAAGCACAGCACGTTGTTGATCTGGTTCGGGTAATCCGAACGGCCGGTGCCGATCAGCGCATCCGGGCGCACCGCGCGCGCCACTTCCGGCATGATTTCCGGGGTGGGGTTGGCCAGTGCGAAGATCACCGGGTCCTTGGCCATGGTCTTGACCATGTCCGCGGTGAGGATGCCCGGGGCCGACAGGCCCAGGAAGATATCGGCGCCATCGACGATCTCGGCCAGCGTGCGCTTGTCCGTATCACGGGCATAGCGCTTCTTTTCCGGGTCCAGGTCGCTGCGACCGGTGTGGATCACGCCTTCGCGGTCGAACGCCAGGATGTTCTCCGGCTTCAGGCCCAGCGAGACCAGCATGTTCACGCACGACACACCGGCGGCGCCCATGCCGGTGGTGGCCAGCTTCACCTCTTCAATCTTCTTGCCGGTGACGACCATGGCGTTGAGCACCGCGGCGCCGACGATGATCGCCGTGCCGTGCTGGTCGTCATGGAACACCGGGATGTTCATCCGCTCGCGCAGCTTGCGCTCCACGATGAAGCATTCCGGCGCCTTGATGTCTTCCAGGTTGATGCCGCCGAAGGTCGGCTCCAGCGAGGCGATGATGTCGACCAGCTTGTCCGGGTCGTTTTCATTGATTTCGATGTCGAACACATCGATACCGGCGAACTTCTGGAACAGCACGCCCTTGCCTTCCATCACCGGCTTGCCCGCCAGCGGGCCGATGTTGCCCAGGCCCAGCACGGCGGTGCCGTTGGAGATCACGGCCACCAGGTTGCCGCGGGCGGTGAGCTCGCTGGCCTGCTGCGGGTCGGCCAGGATGGCTTCGCAGGCGTGTGCCACGCCCGGCGAATAGGCCAACGACAGGTCGCGCTGGGTCAGCATCGGCTTGGTCGCCGTGACCTTGATCTTGCCCGGCGGCGACATGCGGTGATAGTCGAGGGCGGCCTGTTTGAAATCTTCGTTGGACATCGCTTTCTGCAGATGAATGGGCGAGAGGAACAGGGGATCATACCCCCGTTGGCGTGGGCGGACCTGTCGCTACGCTGTCGCGGCCATGCTGCGACTGCACAATTCGAAGGCCGTTCGCTGGCGTATGTACTGCCAGCCTGCCGCGTCCTGATGACAGAGCGCACCATCAGGGTACTGCACGAAAAAAGCAGGGGGTACCGCCCCGAAGGGCGGCACCCCCCTGCTACACACACATCAGGGGGAGGGGCGTGTTCAGCGCGCCGGGGCCGGCAGCGGCGACGGCAGGTCGTCGGTGGCCAGGGGCGGCAGCTCGGCCTCGCGGCCATCCAGGGCCAGCGCCAGGCGGTCGCGGTCCAGCGCGTTTTCCCAGCGCGAGACCACCACGGTGGCCACCGCATTGCCGATGAAGTTGGTCAGCGAGCGGCATTCGCTCATGAAGCGGTCCACGCCCAGGATCAGCGCCATCCCGGCCACCGGCACTTCCGGCACCACCGCCAGGGTGGCGGCGAGGGTGATGAAGCCCGCCCCGGTCACGCCGGCAGCGCCCTTGGAGCTCAGCATCGCCACCAGCAACAGCGCGATCTGGTGGCCCAGGGTCAGTTCGGTGTTGGTGGCCTGGGCGATGAACAGCGCGGCCAGGGTCATGTAGATGTTGGTGCCGTCCAGGTTGAACGAGTAGCCCGTGGGGACCACCAGGCCCACCACCGACTTGCTGCAGCCGGCCTTTTCCATCTTTTCCATCAGCGAGGGCAGCGCCGATTCCGAGGACGAGGTGCCCAGCACCAGCAGCAGCTCAGCCTTCAGGTAGCGGGCCAGCTTGAACACCGAGAACCCGCACAGGCGGCAGACCACGCCCAGGATGACCGCCACGAACAGGAACGCGGTGAGGTAGAACGAGCCCACCAGCCAGGCCAGGTTGATCAGCGAGCCCACCCCGTATTTGCCGATGGTGAAGGCAATGGCGCCAAACGCACCGATCGGCGCGGCCTTCATCAGGATGTGCACCAGGCGGAATACCGGGCCGGTCAGCGCCTCCAGGAAGGTCAGCACCGGGCGGCCGCGCTCACCCACCAGGGCAAGCGAAATGCCGAACAGCACCGCCACGAACAGCACCTGCAGGATGTTGCCATCCACGAAGGCGCTCACCAGCGTGGCCGGAATGATGTCCATGACGAAGCCGGTGAGGGTCAGCTCGTGGGATTTTTCCACGTAGCTGTGCACCGCCGTCTGGTCCAGGTCGGCCGGGTTGATGTTCATGCCGGCGCCGGGCTGCACCACGTGCGCCACCACCATGCCCACGATCAGCGCCAGGGTGGAGAAGAACAGGAAGTAGGCCATCGACTTGGCGAACACCCGGCCCACGGTGCGCAGGTGGGTCATGCCGGCGATGCCGGTGACGATGGTGAGGAAGATCACCGGGGCGATGATCATCTTCACCAGCTTGATGAAGCCATCGCCCAGCGGCTTGAGCGATTCGGCGAACGCCGGCTCGTAATGGCCAAGGATGGCGCCCAGCACGATCGCCACCACCACCTGGAAATACAGCTGGCGGTAGAACGGCAACGGCTTGGCTGCAAGCGGGGCAGCGGTGGGAACGTGCATGGGAAACTCCGGCAGTGTCACGGGGATGCCGGCCGCAGGCGGCGGCATCGGGCGTGGTCTTTTTACGCCGGCTGCATCGCCACGCAGATAACCTATTGGTACTAGCCCCCCTGTTCAGCCAACTGCAGTGCCTACACTGCAACGGCACCGCGCCCCCACGGCGGCGGGTGGCCGTGTCGTTCCGGGCCTTGTGGCCCAACAGTTTTCCCGCTCGCGGCCGTTGTTGTTCTGCCCCACTTTTAGAAGCCAGACCATAATTCCATGCGCCTGACCCCCCTGTTTGTTGCACTCACCGCCCTGTCCGCCCCCCTCGCCGCGTCCGCCGCGGACTGGGACAACTGGCCGACCAAGGTCGCCTTCAGCGACGGCACCGAACTGGCCGCCACTGCCAACATCGCCTACGACCTCAACGATTTCTCCGGCGCCGACGCGTTCGAAGATGACGATGCGGTGCGCCGCAAGGAGTTCGGCGCGACCCTGAAGAAGAAGGGCGTGTACGACGCGATGGTGTACTACGACTTCCAGGCCGACACCTGGCTGGACGTGTTCTTCCGCTTCGAGAGCAAGGCCGTGTTCGGCAAGGACGTGGGCCGCTTCCGCTTCGGCTACATGAAGACCCCGGTCGGCCTGGACGCCAACACCTCCTCGCGCGCCGGCAGCTTCATGGAAACCGCCCTGCCCGTGCAGGCCTTCTACGCTGGCCGCCGCACCGGTGCCGAGTGGGTGCTGGAGCGCCCGCAGTACCTGATGCAGGTGGGCGCCTATGGCGGCAAGGACCTGCAGGGTGACAACCCCGGCACCACCCAGGCCGTGCGCGGCGTGTGGACCCCGGTGAAGGCACCGGGCGATGTGATCCACCTGGGCCTGGCCTATTCGCAGGAAAACCCGCGTGGTTACCGCGACGGCCGCGACGTGCACCACGACGCCAGCGCCCGCCTGCGCGCGCGCCCGGAAGCCGGCCTGACCGACATCCGCCTGGTGGATTCGGGCGCGCTGGTCACCGCCGACCAGATCCGTCGCACCGGCCTGGAAGGCATCTACATCCACGGCCCGTTCTCGGTGCAGGCCGAAGCACTGCGCACCACCGTCACCCGTGATGGCAAGCCGGATTACACCGGCGATGGCCAGTACGTGATGGGCAGCTGGATCGTCACCGGCGAATCGCGTCCGTACAGCGCGGGCGCGGTGGCCAACGTGAAGCCGGCGCACGATTACGGCGCGGTGGAACTGCTGGCCCGCTACAGCCGCATCGACCTGGACGACGCCGATGTGTTCGGTGGCCGCCAGCATGATTGGACCGTGGGGGCGAACTGGTACCTGACCAGCCACTTCAAGTTCCAGGCGAACTACGTGTGGGCTGATGCCAGCCGCCGTGGCGTGCGGACCAAGCCGGAGATCTTCGAGCTTCGGGCGCAGGTTCACTTCTGATGTTCAACGGCGGGTGCGTGCAACGCGCACCCGCCGGTACACCGTAAACTGACGCCATGTACCGCGTCTCCCGCTACCACCCGTTGCTGTTGACCCTGCTGGTCATGGTGGGCGGTACGCTTCTGGCTGGCCTGGTTGCCGGCCGTTATGCCCAGCAGCGCGCCCTCGCGGCCGAAAGCACCCAGGTGCCCCGCCAGCTGGACCTGTACGCCCAGACGCTGCAACAGCGCATCGACCGCTTCCGCACCCTGCCCCAGCTGCTGGCGCTGGATCCGGAGCTGTTGCAGGCGGTGAGCAACCCGCTGGATGACGCCGAGCGCCACCGGCTCAACCTCAAGCTGCAGCAGGCCAACAACGTCACCCGCGCCTCCACCCTGACTCTGATCGACCGCCGTGGCGTGGCCGTGGCTGCCAGCAACTGGGACCAGCCCACCACGAATGTGGGCGAGGACTACAGCTACCGGCCCTACTTCCAGCAGGCCATGGCCAAGGGCACCGGGCGCTTCTACGGCATCGGCATGACCACGGCGGTGCCGGGCTACTTCCTGTCGCAGGCGATCCTCAACCGCGAGGGCGATGTGCTGGGCGTCATTGCGATCAAGATCGAGCTGCGCGCACTGGAACAGGAATGGCTGCAGAGCACCGACATCGTGATGGCCAGCGATGCGCATGACGTGGTGTTCCTGGCCAATGGTGATGCATGGCGCTACCGCCTGCTGCGCCCGCTCTCCCCGGCCGAGCGTAAAGAGATGCTCGCCACCCGCCAATACGCCGACCGTTCGTTGCAGCCGTTGCAGGCGCGCACGCTGGATGTGCTGGCCGATGGCGGCCGCATGGTGCGGCTGGAGCAGCCCTCGCTGCCGCGCCCGATGCTGTGGCAGACCTACGTGCTGGATGACCCGCAGTGGAAGCTGCACCTGCTGCACGATGCCGGCGCCAGCGCCGCCGTGGGCCGCAGTACCGCACTGGCGGCTGGCGGCATCTGGCTGGCGCTGTGTTTCCTGACCTTGTTCATTCAGCAGCGGCGGCGGCTGGCCTCGCACCGGCAGCGCAGCCGCTTGGAGCTGGAAGCGGTGCTGCAGCAGCACGCACAGGAATTGCGCACCGCGCAGGATGGCGTGCTGCAGGCCGCGCAGCAGGCCGACAGCGGCCTCAGCCGCAGCCTGGCGCACCTGCCACAGGGCGTGGTGGTGATCGACAGCGAGCAGCGGCTGGTGGCGTGGAATGCACGCTACCTGGAACTGTTCCGGTTCCCGCCGGATCTGATCCGGGTGGGTGTGCCAATTGCAGAAGCCTTCCGCTACAACGCCCGCCGTGGCCTGCTTGGCCCCGGGCCGATTGACGAGGCCATCGAGCGCCGCCTGAACCACCTGCGCAGCGGCCGCCCGCACATGCGCGAGAGCGAGAAGGACGACGGCACGGTGCTGGAAATCCGTGGCAACCCGCTGCCTGATGGCGGCTTCGTCACCAGCTACGCCGATATCACCGCCTACAAGAACACCGCACGTGAGCTGCGCTCGCTGGCCGATGCGCTGGAACACCGCGTGGCCGAGCGCACCCGCGACCTGGACGAGGCACGCCGCGAAGCCGAGCGGGCGAACCGTTACAAGACCCGCTTCGTGGCCTCGGCCGTGCATGACCTGCTGCAGCCGCTCAATGCGGCGCGGATGTTTGTATCCGTGCTGCGCGGCAAGCTGAGTGGCGATGCGCGCGAGCTGAGCGAGCATGTGGATGCCGCGCTGGCCGCGCAGGATTCCATCCTCAACAGCCTGCTGGATATCTCGCGGTTGGAATCGGGCACGTTGCAGACGCATGTGCGTCCGTTTGCGCTGTCGCCGCTGCTGGAAACGCTGGCGCGTGAGTTTGGCATTGCCGCCACAGCGCGTGGGCTGCAGTTGGATTGGGTGGATACCCGCGCGGTGGTTGTGAGCGATGAGGCGCTGTTGCGTCGCATCCTGCAGAACTTCCTCTCCAATGCGCTGCGCTATACCCCGCGTGGGCGGGTGCTGATTGGCTGCCGGCGGGTGGGCGACCAGCTGCGCATCGAAGTGCATGACCAGGGCCCGGGCATTCCCGAGAGCCTGCAGGGCGAGATCTTCGAGGAATTCCGGCGGCTGGATGATGGCGTGGACCAGGAGCGCGGCGCCGGGCTGGGCCTGGCAATCGTGGAGCGCATCGGGCGGCTTCTGGGGCACCGCATCAGCCTGCGCTCCACGTTGGGCAGTGGCAGCGTGTTTGCGGTGACCGTGCCGCTGGGCAGCGCCGATGCGATACCGGCACCCGCTCCTGCCCCCGTGGTGTCGGCGGATTCGGGCGATGACAGCCCGTTGCGGCAGTGCCGGGTGTGGAGTATTGATGATGACCCGCGTGTGTGTGCGGCTACCCGTGCACTGCTGGAACGCTGGGGCTGCCGGGTGGAGCTGGCTGATGGCCCGCATGCCGCGTTGGAAATCGCTTCTGCATTGAACGTGCCGCAACTGGTGCTGCTGGATGTGCGCATGGGCCAGTGGCATGGGCCGGATCTGTACGAGCAACTGTGCGAGCTGTGGCAGGCGCGACCGCCGGTGATTCTGGTTACTGCCGAACGCGATGATGCATTGAAGGCGCAGGCAGCGGAGAATGGCTGGGGTTTCCTGTCCAAGCCGGTGCGCCCGCCGGCCTTGCGGGCGCTGATGACGCAGCTGCTGGTGCGGCACCGGGCGTAGACCGGCGCGTACCTCACCGGCTTGAAATGCTTCTCTTCGTTGATGGTCATGCCATTACCGAACGTTCGGGCACGGTCGGTGGTCGATTGGGAGGCGACCCTACTCGGCCGGGGCGCTGCTTCGGTAGGGTCGGACCCCGGTCGACTGCACGCAACGTTGCTACGTGCGACGAACGCATGACCTCTGAACGAAATGCGCTTCTTCGCTGACGGTCATGCCATTACCGCACGTTCGAACGGCGTCGGCGGTCGATCGGGATGCGACCCTACCGGGTGCGTCCCGCGGAAGCGGACCAATCTCCGTTACTCCGTCGCCTCTTTGGCTGTCGTATCTGCCACCCGGCGATTCTTCCTCGGGGTGTGGTCCAGATACCGGTACGGCACCGGAATCGGCGTCTCATCCAACGTCAACGTGATCCGCTTGCTCTCGACTTCCACGATCACACGACTGCCTACCGGCATCTCAAACCGCTCCATCCACATGCCGCGCAGCACCAGGCAAGGAATGCGACCACCGTCTGGAAGGGGATGGCCACCGGGATGTGAGAACGATCCGACACGCAGACTCTCCGGCACATGCATGCCGATGCGGGTTTGGGGCTGTTCGTTGGAATGCAGAGCCGAGTTTGAACGACGCATTTGCCACCTCCAAGGAAGTCTCCCTCGCCGGAATGGCGAGGGAGTCGGGAGGTTGAAATCCGCTCGGATGTGCACGGCATGACGTATTCCCGCGAAGGTGTTGTATTTCGCCACCCTCCCGACATAGGACATCCACAACTGCGACACCGATGGAGATTTCAAGCTCCGAGGCAACACCATGCACCATGCAGCGCGCAAAGTTAAATCGCTTGTTTTGAATGATATTTGAGTATCGATAGACGCACACTACTAATCGTCGCAAACAACACCTTGTCGAGATTTCGGTTTCTGATAGCCTTCGTTTGCAGCCCTAGGAACAGGTTCTCTCCCAGCCACCATTACTGGTGATGACACTAGGTACGTACTGGCCCCGTTCGCGGGGCCAGTGTATTTTCAGGAAGCCTGCCGCTTGCGGGTTTGATGCATCTGCGGCACTACCCACACATTCCTGGAGGCCATAGCGCGGCTTCGGTTTTTGTCATGCCCTACCAAGCCGATTGGATGAATCGGCGGTCGATTGGGATGCGACCCTACCGGGCTACAGGCTGCCGGTTCTCATCGGGGCTTGCGTTTCTTTCGGCGCGGCGAGGTTTGTATTGCTTCGAATGGATCGACGTCATCTGCTGGTGAGAGGTCGAAGGCCCTGCGGCCTCGGCGTGCCAGAGTGCGGATCACACCCAGCCATGCGTCTCCGAACAGCAGCGAGAGTGCGAAGGCTGTGTAGAACAGCAGGAGCATGGCTGGCAGCGCCATCACGCTGCCATCTTCGTTCGGGCACGTTGAGAGTTGCGTTCCGAAGTGGGCGGCGATTACCAGTTCGGTCGTCAGCAGGAGTGCTGCCGCTATGCGCACCCAGATTACGTTGACCTTGAAGAGCCCCTTCTTCAAGAAGTCGAAGATGTGGTAGACGAACAGGATCGGCAGCGAGAGCAGCCATGGCCACATGAGGGCGCCTGTTGGGCGGTTCGATGTGCAGTCCATCGTGGCCATCAGGTTGCCCAGTTCGAACAGGATGTAGCCTGATCCGATCAGGAGGGCTGTTTTCAAGCACTTTACGAAGATCTGTTCGCCGGTTACTGGCATGGGGGTTGTCTCGTCCTTGAGGGCGTTGCGGACCTTCGGTGGCCTGAGATTGGAGCGCGGCTTCGGTTTAAGTCATGCCTTACCGTGCCGATTGGGTGTATCGGCGGTCGATTGGGATGCGACCCTACCGGGTCCAACGCATGGTTGGTACCGCGTTGCCACGCGCGCCGGGCTTAGGTCAGGTCTGCGCCTGCGTCGCCTTCTGGTTCGAGGGCCTTTACCAGTACTGCTGCCTGGGTGCGGCTGTGGCATTCGAGTTTTTTGAGGATGGCCGTTACGTGCACCTTCACGGTGTTTTCGGCCAGGCCCAGTTCGTAGGCGATCTGCTTGTTGAGCAGGCCGTCGGCGAGGCTCAGGAGTACGCGGAACTGTTGGGGGGTCAGCTGGGCCAGGCGGGCTGCGAGCAAGGCGTCGGATTCAGAGCGCTCTGCTGCCATCGCCGGGAACCAGAGGCCGCCGTCGAGTACTGCCGCTACGGCCTGGCCGATGGTTTCGGCCGGGGCGGATTTGGGGATGAAGCCGGCGGCGCCGAACTGCTGGGCGCGGCGGATGACGCGCGGGTGGTCGTTGGAGGAGACGATGACCACCGGGATGTCCGGGTGGGAGCCGCGTACGTGGAGCAGTGAGGAGAAGCCTCGTGCGCCGGGCATGGTGAGGTCCAGCAGGACCAGTTCGATCTCCGGGTGCTGGTTGAGGGCTGCTTCCAACGCCTGGGCGCTGGCTACCTCGATGACCTGTACCGCTGGGAGGGCCTGGCGTAGGGAGTGGACTACGGCGGCGCGGAGTAGCGGGTGGTCGTCGGCTACGAGGATGGTGATTTCGCTCATGGGGGGATTGTAGGGCGGATTTTTGGATCCCGCGAAGAGCAGCCACGCAGGGCGTGGCTCTACGCGGCATTTGGGATCGCGCGGCCGGCGGGTAGAGCGGACACGCATGGCGTGTCCCTACGCGGTGGGATGCCGGCCGTAGTGACACGCCATGCGTATCATGGGGTTCGCAGGTAGGGACACGCCATGCGTGTCCAGCGCGCAAAGTAGCGCAGCCGATCCCCCCGGTTTCAGCGCGGCTGGGTGCTGCCTTTCCAGGCGTCGAGGAACTGGCGGCGCTTCAGGGCGTCCAGGTAGACCAGCAGGCCCGGGCCGAGCAGGATCGGGCGGTAGCTGCGGCCCGGGGCGCGGCCGCGCTGGGTGGGCACGATCGACATCAGGCGCGCTTCGCGGGAGAGCACCTGCTGGCCGCGCGGGGATAGCAGGTAGTCGAGGAAGCGGCGTGCTTCTGCTGCGTTCTGGGCCGTGCGTGGGATGACGGCGGTGCGCAGTACTACGAGGGTGTAGTCCTCCGGTTCCACGATGCCCAGCGGGGCACCAGCATCGATTCGGGCCTGCGCGTAGGAGCCGAGTACGTTGTAGACCAGCGAGAGCTGGCCGCTGCTGACGCGGTCCAGCAGTACGCCGGTGCGCTCTTCCAGCTGTACCTGGTTGTCACCCAATGCGCCGAGCAGCGCGCCGGCCATGCTGCCGCGCTGGCCGTCCTGGGTGGCGAGCAGGTAGCCGACGCTGCTGCGTTCCACGTCATAGGTGCCTACCTTGCCGGCCAGCGGGGCGTCCGGGGCACGCAGCAGTTCGAGCAGCTGGCGGCGGGTTTTCGGTACGCGGGCCGCTGGCAGGGTGCGGGTGTTGTAGACCATCGCCACCGGTTCGTAGCTGATGCCGAACGCTTCATGCCGCCACTGCGCCCACGCGGGCAGTGCGTCGGTCTGCGGCGAGCGGTGCGGCAAGGCGTGGCCGTCGTTGACCAGCTTGGCCTGCAGGTCCATGCCGCTGCTGATCAGCATGTCCGGGCCGGTGGGGCTGTGGCGCTGGCGCAGGTACTGGGCGTACATGTCCTGGGTGATCACGTCTTCGTAGACGATCTCGGTGCCCGGGTGCAGGCGCTGGTAATCGGTGATGACGGTGGCGAACACTTCGATGTCGGTGGAGCCGTGGATGCGCAGCTCGGCCGTGGCGGTACCCTTGGCCGGGAAGCGCTGCACGTCGCCGGGTGCGGCGAATGCCGGCGCGGCCACCAGCAGCAACAACAGGAACACGGTGCGCATCATGCGTGCAGCCTCGGCAAACGAATGGTGGCCACCAGCCCACCGCTGGGCCGATTGCTCAGGTCGATCTGGCCGCCGTGGCTGTCCACCACGCGCTTGACGATGGCCAGGCCCAGCCCTGCCCCGCCCGGTGCGGCATCTTCACCACGGGCAAAACGCTCGAACACGCGTTCGGCGTCACCCGGCGGGATACCCGGGCCATGGTCGGCGATGGTGACCAGGCTGTAGGTGCCCTCTTCGGTAAGCGCGACCTGCAACGGGCCGTCGCCACCGTACTTGAGGGCGTTGTCGATGAGGTTCTTGATTGCTTCGCGCAGCAGCAGTGCGTCGCCCTGCACGCGCGAGGACGCTACGCCCACGGCCAGCTGCACGCGTGGGGCGGGCAAGGCCTGCGGCAGCGCTTCGTGCAGGGCCTGGTGCACGGTTTCCACCATGTCCACCGGGGCGAAGCGCTGCAGGTTGGAGCGGTGGATCACGCTGGCGTCGCTGAGCAGCTGGTTGAGCAGGCGGCTCATGTGGGTGGCGTTGCGGTCGATGGCGGCCAGGCTGCGGCGCATGTCTTCGGGGTCGTCGTCGTCCAGCGCCAGCTGCGCCTGCGCGCGTAGAGCGGCCAGCGGGGTGCGCATCTGGTGGGCGGCCTCGGCCATGAACGCGCGCAGGGTTTCATTGCTGCTGGACAGCCGTGCCATGAAGCGGTTCAGCGCCGCCACCATCTGGTCCATCTCGCGCGGCACGCGGGCATCCAATGGGCTCAGGTCGGACGGCTCACGCCGCGACAGCTCGCGCTCAACTTTCACCAATGGCCGGAACGCACGGTGCACGCCGAACGCCACCAACGCCAGCGACAGCAGCGAGAGCACGCCGATGGCGAGCAATGCGCGGTTGACGATGTCCTGCGCCACCGCTTCGCGCGCGCGGGTCTGGCCGACCTGCACGCGCACTTCGGCTTGTGCCGAGGGCGAGGAGACGCGGCGCGACACCACCACGAAGCGCACGGTCTCGCCGCTGTAGTGCGCGTCGAACAGCTGCGGCTCGTCGGTGGGGGCGCGTGGCGGCAGGGGGAGGTCGGCGTAACCGGTCACGGTGCGGTTCTGGCCGTCGAACACGCGGTAGAACACGCGGTCGTCCGGCGCCATGGAGAGCAGGTCCAGCGAGGCATACGGCAGATCCACCTGCCACTGCGCATCCACCAGCGCCACCGAGTCGATGATGGACAGCGCCGACGACACCAGCAGGTGGTCGTAGGAACGGTTGGCGGCACGCTGGCCGTAATCGCGCGCGCCGAACAGCAACGCCACGGCGAACACCGCCAGCAGTACGCCCAGATACAGGGTGAGCGTGCGCCGCAGTGAACTGGGCGCGCGGGCTTCAGCCTTGGGCATCGGGCGCGCCGTCGATGGCTTCGAGCAGGTAACCACTGCCGCGCACGGTGACGATGCGCAGCGGCGCGTCGGCCAGTTTCTTTCTCAGGCGGCCCACATACAGCTCGATGGCATTCGGGCCGGCTTCGTCGTCGAAGCCGAACAGGCCATTGCCGATCTCGTCCTTGCCGACCACGTGGCCCAGCCGGCCCATCAGGATTTCCAGCAGGCGGTATTCGCGGTTGGGCAGTTCGATCGGCTGCCCATCCAGGCTGACCCGGTGCGAGGCATTGTCGAACTGGAAGCCGCCGATCTGCACCACTTCGCTCGCCTGGCCGCGCGTGCGCCGCAGCAGCACGCGGCAGCGCGCTTCGAATTCGCGGAAGTCGAACGGCTTGCCCAGGTAATCATCCGCGCCCACATCCAGCGCCTGCACGCGGTCTTCGATCCCATCGCGGGCGGTGAGCATCAGCACCGGGGTGGCATCGCCACGCTCGCGCATGCCGGCCAGCACGCGCAGGCCATCGAGCTTGGGCAGGCCAATATCCAGCACCACCAGGTCGAAGCTCTGGTAGCGCAGCACGCTGGCGGCCGCCAGGCCGTCGTTCTGCCAATCCACCGCGTGGCCACTGCGGCGCATGCGGCGGACGATGGCGTCGGCCAGGTCCGGGTTGTCTTCTACCAGCAGGATGCGCATCGGGCGGAAACAGGCGGGGGTGCGGGAATCCTAGCGCGAGCGGGGTGTTTCGTGGGTTGCGCTGCGCTGCAGCAGGCGCCGACAGGTGGATGACAGCTTCCCCGCACTAGGCTGCGCCATCGCCAGGCACCCCCGTGCGGACGCGTCCCGACAACCTGCGGGTTGGCACGGCCCACATGCCCTGCCCGCCCACCGCCATGTACCTGGGAGGGTTCATGCACTTCAATCTCCTGCGTTGCCGCGGGCTGGCCGCCTGCGCCCTGTTGTTGCCGATCGCCCCGCTCTGGGCCGCCGATGAGGCCGATGCGGACCGCCCTGTCACCGCCACCTTCGGCGGCCGCCTGCACCTGGATTTCGCCGATTTCGACAACGATGCGCGCGGCACGCCCAACAAGGACGACACCGAGATCCGCCGTGCGTGGCTGGACATGTCGGGCAGGTTCTTCGTGGTGGACTACAAGCTGGAAGCCGACTTCTCCGGCGACCAGGTGGAAGCCAAGGATGTCTACATCAGCCGCGACTTCAGCGGCGGCAAGCTCAGCGTGGGCCAATTCAAGCAGTTCTTCTCGCTGGATGACCGCACCGGCTCCAACTACGGCAGCTTCCTGGAGCGCGGCAACGCCGGCACCACGCTGGCGCCGCTGTACCGGCTGGGCGCGTCGTGGCAGGCGGCCAAGAACGACATGACCTGGGCCGCCAGCGCCTACAGTCTGGAAAGCATCGATGCGTGGCAGGCGAAGGGCCGTGCGGCCGGCGGCCGCGCCACCTGGGCACCTGGCGCCACTGCCGGCGACGTGCTGCACCTGGGGTTGTCGCTGGCGCATGAGCGCTACGACACGCCCGGCGCCAACGGGGTGCCGGCGCTGCGCATCCGCCCGCGCCCGGCCGGCCACCTTTCCGACAACAGCCGCCTGACCCTGATCGACTTCTCGTCCGGCCGCGACACCGACGTCAACAAATGGTCGCTGGAATACGCGCAGGTGCGCGGCCCGCTGTCGTGGCAGGGCGAGTTCAGCGGTGCAACGTTTGATGACGGCAGCCAGCGCGGTACCGTGCTGGCCGGCTACGGGATGCTGAGCTGGTTCGTCACCGGCGAGTCGCGCGGGTACGACCGCAAAACCGGGCGCTTCGCGCGCATCAAGGACATCCGCCACAAGGCCGGTGCCTTCGAGCTGGCGCTGCGCTACGACCAGATGCGCGGCGAACAGCATCTGTTCGGCCAGCCGGACCTGATCGACGCGCGCACCGAAGCCTGGACCCTGGGCGGCAACTGGTACATGCGCCCGAACGTGCGCTTCATGTTGAACCTGATCGACAGCCGCAACCGCGATTACCTGGCCGCGGCCACCGTGGACCACACCCGCGCGGTCACCGGCCGCCTGCAGTTCGATTTCTAATCTCCCCTTGCAAGGAAACCCGCAGATGATGCTGAGCATCCTCGGTTTTGGCATGGTCATTACGTTCATGTACTTGATCATGAGCAAACGACTGTCGCCCCTGGTCGCCCTGATCACCATTCCCATCGTGTTCGCGCTGATGGGCGGCTTCGGTGCGGATATCGACCAGATGATGCTGGACGGCATCAAGAAGATCGCGCCCACCGGCGTGATGCTGATGTTCGCCATCCTGTACTTCGGGGTGATGATCGATGCGGGCCTGTTCGACCCGCTGGTGCGGATCATCCTGCGCCTGGTCAAGGGCGACCCGATGAAGATCGTGCTGGGCACGGCCGCATTGGCGATGCTGATCTCGCTCGATGGCGATGGCTCGACCACCTACATGATCACCGTGTCGGCGATGCTGCCGCTGTACCAGCGGCTGGGCATGAGCGCGTTGAACATGACCTGCGTGACCATCCTGGCCGGCGGCGTAATGAACCTCACCCCGTGGGGCGGGCCGACCGCGCGCGCGGCCACGGCACTGCACGTGGACCCGGCCGATGTGTTCATTCCGCTGATCCCGGCGATGGTGCTGGCCTGCATTTCGGTGCTGCTGCTGGCGTGGTACCTGGGCCTGAAGGAACGCCGCCGGCTGGGCGTGGTGACCCTGCCCAAGGGTGGCAGCTGGATGGATGCCAGCGTCTCCGATGATGGCGCGCTGCCCACCGTGGAAGATGCTGAAGACACCAAGCGGCCGAAGCTGCTGTGGGTGAACCTGGGCCTGACCCTGGCGCTGATGACCGCGCTGGTGATGGGCGTGCTGCCGATGCCGGTGCTGTTCATGGTCGGCTTTGCGATCGCGCTGGTGATCAACTACCCGAACCTGGCCGAGCAGCGCCGCCGCGTGGTGAACCATGCGGGCAACGTGCTGTCGGTGGTGTCGCTGATCTTCGCGGCGGGCATCTTCACCGGCATCCTCAACAACACCGGCATGGTGGAGGCGATGTCGCACAGCTTCCTGGCGATCATTCCCGATGCCTGGGGCCCGTACCTGGCGGTGATCACCGCGCTGGCCTCGATGCCGTTCACCTTCTTCATGTCCAACGACGCCTTCTACTTCGGCGTGCTGCCGATCCTGTCCGAGGCGGCCGGCAACTACGGCATCACCCCGGTGGAAATGGCGCGTGCCTCGCTGGCCGGCCAGCCGGTGCACCTGCTCAGCCCGCTGGTGCCGTCGACCTACCTGCTGGTGGGCCTGGCCAAGGTGGAATTCGCCGACCACCAGAAGTTCACCCTGAAGTGGGCGGTGATGGTGTCGCTGGTGCTGATGGCCGGCAGCCTGCTGTTCGCGCTGTATCCCCTTGCCGCTTGACCCGGGAGATTCCGAAATGACCCTTCGTATCGCATACGTCACCAGCGGCATGGGCAGCGTGGGCACCGCCATCTGCCAGAAGCTGGCCCGCACCGGGCACACGGTGGTGGCCGGGTGCGCGCCCAATTCGCCGCGCAAGGCCGGTTGGCTGCGCGAGCAGCGTGAGCTGGGCTTTGATTTCATCGCCTCTGAAGGCAACGCGGCCGACTGGCAATCGACGGTGGCGGCCTTCACCAAGGTCAAGGCAGAAGTGGGTGAGATCGATGTGCTGGTCAACAACGCCGGCGGCAGCCGCGATGTGCTGTTCCGGCAGATGACCCAGGACGACTGGAACGCCGTCATGGGTTCGAACCTGCATGCGCTGTTCAACATCACCAAGCAGGTGATCGACGGCATGGCCGGCCGCGGCTGGGGCCGGATCATCAACATCGGCTCGGTCAGCGCGCACAAGGGCCAGATCGGCCAGGTGAACTTCGCCACGGCCAAGGCGGCGATGCACGGCTTCAGCCGGGCACTGGCGAACGAAGTTGCCACGCGCGGGGTGACGGTGAACACCATTTCGCCGGGGTATATCGCCAGCCAGTCGATCAGCAGCTTCCCGCCGGATGTGCTGGACCGGTTGGCGGGTTCGGTCCCGATCCGCCGCCTGGGCAAACCCGAAGAGGTGGCCAGCCTGTGCGCGTGGCTGGCGTCGGATGATGCCGCGTATGTGACCGGTGCCGATTACGCCGTGAACGGCGGGTTGCATATGTTTTGATGGCGTGCCGGGATGACGGGCAATGTGCCGACCAACGGTCGGCACCTACCGTGCGTCCCGGATCGGTGTCACCCCGGGGATGTCGCCACGGGGATGTCGCCACGGACGGTAGCGGCCCCCCCGTTGTGGGGCGGCGCCCCCCCCGCCCAAATAGCCCCGGGCCCCGCAGTAAA
>NZ_JASCOP010000034.1:0-34939 GCF_029959395.1 Stenotrophomonas sp. PS02300 | reverse complement strand
CCCGGGGGGGCCGGGGGGGCCGCGGGAGCCCCCCGCCGGGCCGCCCACCGGCCGGCGCTACCGGTAGGTGCGCACCGTTGGTGCGCACATGGGTCGGCGACGGACGATTCCGTCAGGGGCACGGGATCGGCGGCCGGGGCTCCCGTTATTTTCCGGTTACCGCCTCGTTCAACGTTGCAATCGCCTGGTCGGCGGTGAACGTGTTCGGCTTCTGGATCTTCGGGAATTCCTTGAAGGTCTCGTTGAACTTCGTCAACAGCGCGATGGCCCCGTACACGATGTAGACGTGGTTGATGTACCAGTCCCAGTACGTGTTCGAGGTGACATCGGCGAACTCGTAGGGATCGGTGCGCAGGTTGTAGATCTTGGGGATGCGCATGGGCGTGAACGGTTCGCCCCAGACCGCCATCGTGCCTTTGCAGCGCTGCTCGATGAAGGTGACCTTCCAGTTGTCGTAGCGCAGGCCCAGCGTATCGCCGTCGTCGGAGATGTAGACGAACAGCTTGCGCGGCGAGTGTTCGGCCTTGCCGGTCAGATACGGCCACAGGCTCACGCCGTCGATGTGGTTCTTGTAGGTGCGCCCGATCGCCTTGACCCCCTTCTTGAGGTCGTCCACCACGGTCTTGTTGCCGGCCACTTCCAGGAAGGTGGGCAGCCAGTCGTGGTGCTGCACGATTTCGGTGGAGATCGTGCCCGGCTTGATCTTGCCGGGGAAGCGCGCCACCAGTGGAATGCGGAACGCGCCCTCCCAGTTGGTATCCTTCTCGCTGCGGAACGGGGTCATGCCGCCGTCCGGCCACGAGTTGCGGTGCGGGCCGTTGTCGGTGGAGTACACCACCAGGGTGTCATCGGTGATGCCCAGCTCATCCAGGTAATCCAGCAGCGACCCCACGTTCTTGTCGTGGTCGATCATCGTGTCGTGGTACGGCGACTGCCAGCGCCCGGCCTGGCCCAGGCTTTCGGGCTTGGTGTGGGTGATCAGGTGCATGTGGGTGAAGTTCACCCAGGCAAAGAATGGGGTGTCGTCGTCGGTGGCCTGCTTGATGAAGCCCTTCGCGCGTTCGGCGAAGTCGTCGTCGCAGGTGACCATGCGCTCGCGGTTGAGCGGGCCGGTATCTTCGATCTTCTGCTTGCCCACCCTGCCCCAACGCGGCTGCTCGGTAGCATCGTCCTTGTCGGTCGCGAAGCTGTGGATCACCCCGCGCGGCTTGATGGTGGCGATGAAGTCGCCGAATTCGTCCTCGGGGAAGTAGTCGTACATCTCCGGCTCTTCTTCCGCATTGAGGTGGTACAGGTTGCCGTAGAACTCGTCGAAGCCATGGTTGGTGGGCAGCATGTGGTTGAGGTCGCCCAGGTGGTTCTTGCCGAACTGCCCGGTGGTGTAGCCCTCATTCTTCAGCAACGCGGCGATGGTGACGATCTTCTCGCTCATGCCCACCGGGGCCCCGGGGATGCCCACCTTGGAAAGGCCGGTGCGCAGCACGCTCTGGCCGGTGATGAACGAGGAGCGCCCGGCGGTGCAGGATTGTTCGCCGTAGGAATCGGTGAACATGATGCCTTCACGCGCGATGCGGTCGATGTTGGGGGTCTGGTAGCCCATCAGCCCGTGCGAGTAGCAGCTCAGGTTGGAGATGCCGATGTCATCGCCCCAGATGACCAGGATGTTGGGCTTCTTCTTCTTCGAGGCGGTGGCCATCGGGTTCTCCAGGAGCATTGCGGCGGGTCCTTGGATGATCCCTGCGCCGTAGTAGGGCGGCCACGGTGTTTCTACTTAAGCTGGCTAAGTAATTGCTGCCCTACCGCCATGCGCTGCCGACCTGCACGTAGACGGTGTCGTCTTCAGGGCCGAACGCGTAATCCAGGCCCACGTACAGCCCAAGCTGGCGCGCGACCAGGTAGCGTCCGCCCACGCCCTTGGCTACCTGGCTGGTGGCGCCGGAAAAGTTGCTGTGCACGCCCCAGGTACGTCCCGCACCTAGGAAACCGATGGCGGCCCAGCGTGGCGTGAGGTTCCAGCGCAGCTCGGTTTCAATCGTGGCGGCGCGGGTGTCCTGGTAGCGGGCCGAACCGATGCCGCGCAGGTCGATGTAGGGCAGCCGGTAGAACGGCACGTCGCCGCCCACCCAGCGCACATCGCCGCGCAATCCCAGCACCAGGCGCTTGTCGGCCAGCGGCAGGTAGCCGAAGGCGTGCGCGCGGTAGCTCTGGAAATCGTTGTCGCTGCCGATCGCATCGTCGTAGAAATTGCCTTCCAGCATGCCCAGCCAGCCGCTGTTGGGCGTGAACGAGTTGTCGCGCTGGTCGTACTGCAACGACAGGCCAAGGCCGGAGGTCTTCCGGTTCAGTTCGTGCGGCTTGAAGTATTGCCGGTCCGAATCCACGTCGAAGCCGATGTCCAGGTCCATGTAGATCCACTGCAGCCCCAGGAACAGCGACTGATCACCCAGCCGCCGGGCGATCTTCTGGAACGCCATGTAGCCATCGGAGCTGTAGCCGATGCCGACTTCCGGCAGCACGTTGCCGGGGGTGTAGAAGTCCAGGTTGAACGAGGCCTTGGCCACGCCGCCGGTGTAACGCCAGCGGTCGTCCTTGAAGTGCAGCACCGCGCCGGCGCCGTAGGCGGTGCTGCCGTTCTCGGTCTTCATGCCGGACACGCCGTAGATGTTCGGCGGGATCATCTGCTTGCGCCCATCGGTGGCGGTACGCTCCAGCGCGGCGCCTTCCGGGCGGTGGAAGAACGCCAGCGCCACTCCGCCGCCATAGCCCACCGCCGGGTCGCTGATCACCACCGGTACCGGCAGGAAGCCCTTGCGGTCCAGCAGCCAGCGCGACATGTCGAAATGGCCGTCCTGCGGGTCCTTGAAGATGCTGGCCTTGGGTGCGGTCGTTTGCTGCGCCGGGTCGACCGCCTCACCTTCGTTCGACTGCGCAGCCGCGCAGGGCGCAATGTGGAAGAGCGCCAGTACCGCAGACGCTTTCGCCCATCCAATCATGCCGTTCTCCTGGTCGCCCAATGGCGCTTCCAGACACACTGACAGACCGACGCACATTCAAGCCACGGCCGTTCTACCTAGCAGCGCCCAGTACAACTACTGATGCGAGAGGCGAGCGCGTTTCACGGGTACCTGGTGCGAGGCGGTAGAGTCGGTTCCCAAACGACTGCCGACCACGGCGCCGGGTTCATTGACGCATGGACACCGAACGACACCGTCTCCGGCACGTTCGCTCCGGCACAGGTCCATGCCTCAATGATGTGATCACCACGCCGGCGGTCGATCGGGATGCGACCCTACCGTTGCGGCGTTTCGGACGCGACATTTCGGCCGCGCGCGGTGCTGGGCCGGTAGAGTCGGTTCCCAAACGACTGCCGACCTCGACACAGGGTTCATTGACGCATGGACACCGAACGACACCGTCTCCGGCACGTTCGCTCCGGCACAGGTCCATGCCTCAATGATGTGATCACCACGCCGGCGGTCGATCGGGATGCGACCCTACCGGTGGGACGCATGCAGCGGGGTTTGTTGCAGACGGGCCAGCTGCAGGCGACCCATCTTCCTTACCTTTGGAATCGCCGGCTTGGGTGGCTGTTCGATCGTGAGGTGGATGCTGCCTTGGCTTACTTCCAGCTTCAGGCGGGCGCCTACCTCGAAGCCGGCGGCTTCCATCCAGAGGCCGCGCAGCTTGATGCAGGGGATGGGGATTTCGCCGAGTTCTTCCTTGCTGCCGGGGTAATGCAGTGCGTCCACGCGAACGTGGGCAGGCTGATAGCGATAGAACTTGCGCTTGGGCGGCTCGCGGGAAGGAACATCAGACCAGGAGTTGCTCATGTGTGACCTCCGATGGAAGTCTCCCTCGCCGGATGGCGAGGGAGTCGGGAGGTTCAAAACCGATGTGACCTCGGCGCGACGTATTTCCACGAGGGTGTTGTATTTCGCCACCCTCCCGACGCAGGACATCTTACTTACAGGTAGTCACAAAAGAGTTTTGACGCTCCAGGGTTCACCATGCCTAATCCTGCTCGATAACGGAATTCGTTTGTTTCTCTCGATTTCTGCGATTCGTTTGACGCAGCCTAAGATGATGTCGGAAACGGTCCTAACGACTCGCGCGTTCGCTTCGGCACAGGTCCATGCCCCAATGCACCGGTCATCACCCCGGCGGTCGATTGGGATGCGACCCTACCGATGCGGCGTTTCGGATGCGACATTGCGGCCGCGCGCGTCCGGTGTTCAAGATTGCCGCAGCGTGCCCTCGTGCAACCGGTAGCTGCGGTGCACGATGCCGTCGGGCAACTCATCGTGCGTGATCATCACCAGGCTGCGTCCGCCCAGTGCGGCCACCATGTCATGCAGCAGCGCATGCGCGGTATCCACGTCCAGGCCTTCGGTCGGCTCATCCAGTAGCAGGATCGGTGAACCGCGCAGCAGCGCGCGCGCCAGCGCCAACCTTCGTGCCTGCCCGGCCGACATGGTGGCGCCGTTCTCGCCCACCCAGGCCTGCAACCCGCCCAGGCGTTCGGCCCAGACCTGCAGGCGCACGTCGGCCAGCACCTGCCACAACCGTTCATCGCTGGCCTGCGCGTCGCCCAGCCGCAGGTTGTCGGCGATGCTGCCGGCGAACACCGGCGCATGCTGCGGCAGCCAGGCGATCTGGCGATGCCAGTCGGCCTGCGCGACCTCATGGATGTCCTGCCCGGCATACACCACGCGGCCACCATCGGGGTCCCACAGGCGCAGCAACAACGACGACAAGGTGGTCTTGCCACTGCCACTGTCGCCACGGATCGCGATGCGCTCGCCCGGCGCCAGCGTCAGCTGCACGCCCTCCAGCAGCGCCCTGCCCTGTCCCGGCCAGCGGAAGTCCACCTGCTCCAGCTGCAGCGTGCCCGGCTGCATCGGCAGCGCGACCGGCAGATCGGCATCCACCACGCCCGGCGCCTGGTCCACGATGCTTTCCAGCCGTGCCGCCGCTACGCGCCCGGACAGCCACGACTGCCAGGCCAGGCCGATGCCGGCCCACAGTTCGATCAGTGCCACGGTCAGGAACACCAGTGCCGCCGCCATCGCTGCATCGATCGCGCCGCGCTGGAACCCGTTCAGCGCCACCCACAGCATGGCCACCAGCCCGACCGACGCGCACAGCCCATGCAGCGCATTGCCGCCCACCAGCCGCCAGCGGCGGCGACGGTCGCGCGAGCGCAGCTGCTTGGCCGCCACCAGCACGCGCAGGTTCCAGTGTTCGCGTGCCTGCAGTGCGGTCAGGTCGGCGGCGCCTTCCAGTCCTTCAAACGCCTGCGTGCGCAGCTGCGCGCGGTGCAGCGCGCGGTCGCGTTCCTGGCCGCCGGCGCCGCGCACGGTCAGCCACGGCACGCCCACGCCGATCAACAGCGCGAGCACCGCCAGCAGCAGCGCGGCCGGCGGATGGATCAGCGCGGCCGAACCCACGGCGACCAGCGACACGCCGCCCAGCGCCAGCAACGGGCCGATGGCACGCACCAGCAGCCCGTCCACTTCCCCGATGTCCGACATCAACCGCGCCAGCAGTTCGCCGGTACGGATACCCGCCAGTTTTGCCGGTGCCAGTGGCAGCGCGCGGCGGAAGAACCACACGCGCAGGTCGCGGGCGATGCGCAGGGTGACATCGTGGCCGACCAGCTTTTCGAAATAGCGCGACACGATCCGCGCCATGGTCAGGCCACGGATGCCGGCCGAGGGCGAGAAGAAGTTGAAGCCACTGCCCAGCCCGGCCGCACCGGCCAGCGCGGCCGCGGTGAGGAAGCCACCGGAGAGGCCCAGCAATGCGGTGCCGGCCAGCATGGTGGTCCACAGCAGCAGCACCGTGAGCAGCAGGCGGCCACGGTGGCGGGCGAACACCTGCTTCAGCGAATCGTCGCGAACCCGGTTCATGCCGGTTCCTCCATCGCCTGCGCGCGGCCCTGTGCGGTCAGGGTCAGCCGGGTGTCGGCCCAGCGCATCGCGGTTTCACTGTGGGTGGCGATGACCACCGCACGGTCGCGCGCGAAGGCCGCCAAGGTCTGCAGCAAGGCCGCTTCGGTGTCGGGATCCAGGAACGCCGTGGGTTCATCCAGCAACAGCAGCTGCGGATCGCGCAGCAGCAACCGCGCCAACCCGATCCGGCGCGCTTCGCCACCCGACAGCCCGAAGCCGCGCTCGCCAATCACCGTATCCAGCCCCTCGGGCAGGTGCGCGGCAAAGCGCATCACCTGCGCGGCTTCGGCCACGGCAAGCAGGCGCGCATCGCTCACGCCGGGATCGGCCAGGCGCAGGTTGTCGGCAATGCTGCCGTGGAACAGGTACGGGCGCTGGCCGGCATAGCCCACTTCCAGCCCCGGGCGCAGCACGATGCTGCCCGACTGCGCCGGCAGCCACCCGGCCAATGCTTCCAGCAGCGTGCTCTTGCCGCTGCCGCTGGGGCCGACCAGCGCGAGCCGCTGGCCCGCTTCAATCTGGAACGAGAGCTGCTGCACCACATCGTGCGACGCGCCCAGCGGGCGCAGCACCAGGTCACGCACCACCACCGGCGGCGCATGCTGCTCCAGCAGCTCGGGCGCGCGCACCGGCGCAGCGGCGGCTTCAGCGGGATCCACCTGCGCCGGCAACTCACCGAGCAGGCGCTCCACTTCAGCGGCCGCCGCCAGCGCGTTGGCGCGGTCGTGGTAATGCGCGGCCAGCCGCCGCAGCGGCGCATAGAACTCCGGCGCCAGCAGCAGGCAGAACATGCCCGCACCCAGCGTGGGCACCGCTGCATGCAGCGACATCAACCCCAGGTAGCTCAGGCCCAGGTACAGCGCGACCATGGCCACGCTCACCGAAGCGAAGAATTCCAGCACGGTGGACGACAGGAAGGCGATGCGCAGCACCTTCATGGTGCGCTCGCGCACGCCTTCCGCGGCGGCGGCCACGCCGTCCAGCTCGGCCTCGCCGCGCCCGTACAGGCGCAGCAGCCCCAGGCCCTTGATGCGGTCGGCGAAATGACCGCTCATCCGCGCCAGTTCGCCCAGCTGCGCGCGCCCGGCCGCTTCGGCGCCCCAACCCACCAGCATCATGAAGAACGGCACCAGCGGCGCGGTGAACAGCAGGATCAGCGCCACCACCCAATCCACCCAGGCCACGGCCAGCAGGATCAGCAGTGGCACCACCACCACTTCGATCCGTACCGGCTGGTAGCCGGCGTAGTAGCTCTCCACCGAATCGGCGTGGGCCAGCATCAGCTCGCCCAGCTCACCGCTGCGCTGCTGGCGCAACCACAGCGGCCCCAGCCCCATCAGCCGCCGGTAGACCCGCTCGCGCAGGGTCAGCCGGGCCGCATCGGCCACGTCGCCGGCGGCGGCCTGGGTGGCGCTGCCCAGCAGCGCGCGCAGCGCCAGGACCAGCAGCAGCCCCAGCAGCACCGGGGTGGTGTCGGCCAGCGGGCGGTGGACGACCAGCACTTCCTGGATCAGCCAGGCAATGGCCGCGGCCTGTCCGATCAGCAGCGCGCCGGACGTACAGATACACAATGCGGCCAGGCGCTGGCGGCTGCGGGCACTGGCGGCCAGCCCGTTGAGCCACTGCAGGCGCTGGCGGCGAAGGTCACTGGACTCGATGGCGGGCGCGTCGGGGGGTATGCTCAAAGCGGGTCACTGGCGGCCACAGGGAGGTGCCGACCATTGTAATGGGCGCCGGCTACCCTTCCCCGTGCGGCAGTCGGTCGCAGCACGGACTGCCTACGATCCGCGCATCTGCCTGTTCATACATTGATCTCAATCAAGGCTGTTTGAAGTTGCTGGTCACAGAATTCATCCCGTAGACCCCTTCCCGCCACCTGATACGGCAAAACCCCCAACGAGGTAGCCAGGCCATGATCGATTCGACAGTCGTAGAACTGTCGCGGCTGCAGTTCGCTTTGACCGCGATGTACCACTTCTTGTTTGTCCCCCTAACGCTTGGCCTCTCGTTCCTGGTGGCCATCATGGAAAGCGTGTACGTCATGACCCGGAAACCGGTCTGGCGCCAGATGACCCTGTTCTGGGGCACGCTGTTCGGCATCAACTTCGCCATCGGCGTGGCCACCGGCCTGGTGATGGAATTCCAGTTCGGCATGAACTGGTCCTACTACAGCCACTACGTGGGCGACATCTTCGGGGCGCCGCTGGCCATCGAAGGGCTGATGGCATTCTTCCTGGAAGCCACGCTGATCGGCCTGTTCTTCTTCGGCTGGAAGCGGCTGAGCCCGGTCAAGCACCTGGCGGTGACCTGGTTCATGGCGCTGGGCACCAACCTGTCGGCGGTGTGGATCCTGATCGCCAACGGCTGGATGCAGAACCCCACCGGTGCGGTGTTCAACCCGGAAACGATGCGCATGGAGGTGGTGGACTTCGCTGCCGTGCTGTTCAACCCGGTGGCCCAGGCCAAGTTCGTGCATACGGTCAGTGCGGGCTACGTGACCGGCGCGATCTTCGTGATGGGCATCAGCGCGTTCTACCTGCTGCGCGACAAGCACAAGGACATGGCACGCCGTTCGTTCGCGGTGGCGGCGGCCTTCGGCCTGCTGTCGTCGCTGTCGGTGGTGGTGCTGGGTGACGAGAGCGGCTATGCCGCCAGCGAGCACCAGAAGATGAAGCTGGCCGCGATCGAGGCGATGTGGGAAACCGAACGTGCCCCGGCCGACTTCACCGCCTTCGGCATTCCCAACCAGCAGACCCAGCAGAACGATTTCGCCATCAAGATTCCGTACCTGATGGGCCTGATCGCCACGCGCTCGTTCAACCAGCCCATTCCGGGCATCCTGGAACTGGTGGAACGCGCCGAGCATCGCATCAAGGGCGGCCAGCTGGCCTACGGTGCGCTGGAACGCGTGCGCAAGGACAAGAACGATGTCGAGGCGCGCGAGATGTTCGACCGCCATTGGCAGGATCTGGGCCATGGGCTGCTGCTCAAGCGCTACCGCGATGACATCCTCAACGCCACGCCGGAGGAAATCTCCAAGGCGGCGATGGATACCGTGCCGCGCGTTGCGCCGCTGTTCTGGACCTTCCGCATCATGGCCGGGCTGGGCTTCTACCTGATCGCGTTCTTCGCGGTGGCCTTCTACTTCTCGTGCCGCAACACGTTCCACGAAAAGCGCTGGTTCCTGTGGCTGGCGGTGTGGTCGATGCCGGCGCCGTGGATCGCGATCGAATGTGGCTGGTTCGTGGCCGAGTACGGCCGCCAGCCGTGGGCGGTGGATGGCGTGCTGCCCACCTTCTATGCCGCGTCCGGTCTGGCGCTGCATGAAATCCTGACCACGCTGGCGGTGTTCACCGCGCTGTACACGGTGCTGCTGGTCATCGAGGTGAAGCTGATGCTCAAGGCGATCCGTACCGGCCCGGCCGACATCCTTCCTTCGCTGCAGCCCTCGCGCACGCCGCTTCCCCACAATGCCGCCGCACCGGCTCCCGGTCAGGCATAAGGCAGGAGAACCCAGATGGATATTCTTGGACTTGATTACACCACGCTGCGCGTGATCTGGTGGCTGCTGCTGGGCATCCTGCTGGTCGGCTGGGCGGTAATGGACGGCTTCGACCTGGGCGTGGGCACCCTGCTCCCGTTCGTGGCGAAAACCGATGAAGAACGCCGGCTGGTGATCAACACCGTGGGCCCGGTGTGGGAAGGCAACCAGGTATGGCTGGTGCTGGGCGGCGGCGCGATCTTCGCCGCATGGCCGCCGCTGTATGCGGTGAGCTTCTCCGGCTTCTATCTTGCGATCTTCGCCATGCTGTTCGGCCTGATCCTGCGCCCGGTCGGCTTCAAGTACCGCAGCAAGATGCCGAGCAAGCGCTGGCGCGACACGTGGGACTGGGTGCTGTTCGTGGGTGGGCTGCTGCCGGCGCTGATTGCCAGCGTGGCGGTAGGCAACGTGCTGCTGGGCGTGCCGTACCACTTCGATGACAGCATGCGCATCTTCTACACCGGTTCGTTCTTCGGCCTGCTCACCCCGTTCGCGCTGCTGGCCGGGCTGGTGGGCGTGGCGATGATGGTGTCGCATGGCGCGGCCATGCTGGTGTTGAAGACCGACGGCCCGGTGGCCGAACGTTCGGCGCGTTACGGCAGCATTGCCGCGCTGGCCAGCTTCGTGCTGTTCGCCGCGGGTGGTGCGTGGGTGGCCTTCGGCCTGCCGGGCTATGAAATCACCTCGCAGGTGGTGACCGACGGCCCGACCAACCCGCTGTTGAAGACCGCTGCGGTGGGCACGGCGGCCGGTGGCTGGCTGCGCAACTACAGCAGCATGCCGCTGACCCTGGTGTTCCCGCTGCTGGGCCTGGCCGGTGCACTGGCCAGCGCGGTACTGCTGCGGGCCCGCCGTGGCATGGCCGCCTTCCTGGCATCGGGCGCTTCGATTGCCGGCATCATCCTCACCGTGGGCTTTGCGATCTTCCCGTTCCTGCTGCCCTCCTCCAGCCAGCCCAGCGGCAGCCTGACCGTGTGGGACGCCTCGTCCAGCCAGCTCACGCTGTTCATCATGCTGGTGGCCACCGTGATCTTCCTGCCGATCATCATCGCCTACACCAGCTGGGTCTACCGGGTGATGAAGGGCAAGACCACGGCCGAAGACATGGCCGACAACCCGAACGCTTACTGACACCCCTGAAACGGTAGGTACCGACCGTTGGTCGGTACACATATTGGGAGAACAACAATGTGGTATTTCGCCTGGATCCTCGGCACCGGCCTGGCCTCGGCCGCCGCCATCCTCAACGGCATGTGGTTTGAAGCGCGAGAGGCCGGCGCAGCCGACCGCGACGTGCGGTAAAAAAAGGTTGCCGATAAGGTCTTCACACCGTATCCTTGTCGGCTCCTTCGGGGTGTAGCTCAGTCTGGTAGAGCGCTACGTTCGGGACGTAGAGGTCGCAGGTTCGAATCCTGTCTCCCCGACCACTTCGGTGGTCGCATTGAAGCCTGGAAACATGATTTCCAGGCTTTTTTGTCAAGGTCGTGGCAACACGGCATCCGAAGGTGAACAACACGGTCCCCCTTGCCGCCGAAGGGAGGGATCGATACAATAGGCGGCTCCTTACGGGGTGTAGCTCAGTCTGGTAGAGCGCTACGTTCGGGACGTAGAGGTCGCAGGTTCGAATCCTGTCTCCCCGACCATACAAGTGGTCACATTGAAGCCTGGAAGACATATGTCCTCCGGGCTTTTTTGTATTTTCCCTGCACCCCCACACGTGCCGCGCCACCTGCAAGAGATTCCTGCCATGACCCCTGCCGACCCCCATTCCACGTCCCTGCTGCGCGGACGCGTGCTGGCGTTTTCCGCCATCCTGCTGGCCGCGCTGAACCTGCGTACGGCGGTGACCTCGGTCACCCCGCTGCTGGACCAGCTGGGCCAGACCTTCGGCTTCGGCACCACCATGACCGGCGTGCTGGGCATGCTGCCCACGGCCTCGTTCGCGTTGTTCGGGGTGACCACGCCGATGGTGGCCCGCCGCATCGGGCTGGAACGCACCGCCCTGCTGGCGATGGCGCTGGCGGCGGTGGGGCTGCTGCTGCGCTCGATGGCCGGCGGCGTGGGCAGCCTGCTGTTCGGCTCAGTGGTGGCACTGGCCGGCATGGGCATCGGCAACGTGGTGGTGCCGCCGCTGGTGAAGCGCTACTTCGCCAACCGCGTGGGCACGGTGAGCACGCTTTATATAACGGTGCTGCAGCTGGGCACGATGGTGCCGGCGCTGCTGGCCGTGCCGCTGGCCGAACAGGCCGGCTGGCGGGTGTCGCTGGGCATCTGGGCGATCTTCGCGGTAGCCGCCGCCCTGCCCTGGATCGCGCTGGCGCGCCGCCGCCCGCACCCGGACCCGCTGGACACCGCCGCCGACCCGGCCGCGCAGCCGCACGGCAAGGTCTGGCGCACCCCGCTGGCCTGGGGCATGGCGTTGATGTTCGGCATGACCTCGCTGATGACCTATTCGATGTTCACCTGGCTGCCGCGCATCGTGGTGGAAGCCGGGGCCACGCCGCGCTTCGGCGGGATCATGGTGGCGATCTTCGCCGCGCTGGGGCTGCTGCCGTCGCTGACGATGCCGGCGCTGGCGGTACGGTTGCGCAACCCGTTCCCGTTGGTAGTTGTCGGTTTCAGCGCGTTCTTGATTGCGTTTGCCGGGTTGTTGTTCGCGCCGATGAAGGCGCCGTGGCTGTGGGCGGTATTGTTGGGGATCGGGCCGTCGACGTTCCCGCTGGCGCTGACGCTGATCAACCTGCGCACGCGCACGCCGGCCGGTTCGGCGGCGTTGTCTGGCTTCATGCAGGGCGTGGGCTATGCCTTCAGCTGCCTGGGGCCGTTCCTGTTCGGCTGGCTGCATGCGATCAGCGGCGCCTGGTACCTGCCGTTCGGCTTCCTGCTGGTATGCGCGCTGGTGCTGCTGTGTGCGTCCTGGGTGGCGTGCAAGCCGCAGAAGCTGGAAGACGTGTGGTGAAGCTGCAGGGACACGCCATGCGTGTTCGCGCTTCGTCCGGCACTGCGGGGACACGCATGGCGTGTCTCTACGGCGGGTTTGCCACTCACGTCACATACCGTGCGCATGTTGTGACGTAGCGTGTCAGCAACTGACCGGCCATGCGAAACGGTCGGTGGGGTCGGACCCGGTGCGCAACCCGCTGCCGGGGCCGATGAACGGTTTCAGGGTGTTCAGACCCCCGGAACAACGCCGTGGCGGCGGCCGGATGGTCTTTAAAATCAATAAGTTGAAGTATTGTTCGCGTCTGTTTCCACAGCTGCGGAGGCCATCTTGCGTCTTAACAATTTGTCAACAAACGCCGTTTCGGGCACGATTGGCATGTGATGTGCGTCACATTTCCCGCACAAACAGATTCTTTTGAAGGGATGCTCCCGGGGGTTCCATGTACAACCATCGGCCGCTGGCGCTCTGCGTCGGCCTGGCATGCGCCACGCTTTGCTTGACGGTTCCAGCTGCATCTGCGGCGACGTCGCGGGCGGACCATCTGGCGGAAATCAGCACCTACCGTGACCAGGCGCGTTGGCTCGACGCGCTTGCCGCGATCGAACGCGCCCAGGTGGACGTGCCCAACGATGACCTGCTCTACCGCCTGCAGGTACTGACGCTGTCGGACATCGGCAACGCGCACCTGGCGTGGCAGCGCTACCAAGCGCGCCCGGAGCTGTTCGACGAAGCGCAGAAGCAGCGCTTTGAAGCCAATTACCTGGCCAAGCGCGTGGGCTGGAGCCTGGCCTATGGCGCCAGCGAAGACACACGCCTGGACGAAGCCGAAGACGCGCTGGCGCAGATGGATGCCTATCTGCAGCGCGATGGCCTCACCGCACAGACCGCACCGCTGCGGATCCGCTTCGACCGGCTGATCCTGCTCAACCGGCTGGGCCGCCACGAACAGGTGCGCACCGAATACCGCGCCCTGCTCGCCGAAGGCCGCGAAGTCCCCAACTACCTGATGGCCCCGGTCGGCGATTCGCTGATGGCCAGCCAGCACCCGGAAGAAGCCATTCCCGTTCTGGAAGCGGCACTCAAGGCCGACCCGGGCCGCTCCGAAGTGCACTCGGAACTGGCCTACGCGCACCTGGAAAGCGAGCGCGCCGGCGCCGCCATCGACGTGCTCACCCAGTGGCAGAAGCAGGAGCCGGCCTGGCGCTGGGCCAATGGTGCACGCGCGCCGTACGCCAACTGGCCGCGCTACGAAGCCGACCTCAACCTGGCCATGATCCGCGCCTACAGCGGCGACCTGCCCACCGCGCAGCATGAGCTGGAAAAGATGGTGGAACTGGCTCCGGCCAACGGCGGCACCCAGTCTTCGCTCGGCAACATCTACATGATGCGCGGCTGGCCGCGGCGTGCGCTGGAACGCTATGGCATGGCCAACACGCTGGACCCGCGCGACGTCTCGGCGCGCCTGGGCCAGTACGACGCTTACGTGGAACTGCAGCGCGACGACCTGGCGCGGCCGATCCACGATTCGCTGCTGGAACGCTACCCCAACCAGCCTTCCGTGCAGCGCATGGACCGCAGCTGGAAGGCGCACCGTGGCTGGCAGCTGCATGCCTATGCCGAAGGCGGCAAGAGTGAGGGCGGCGGTGGCACCTCGCCGCTGGGCAACGACGATGGTCGTTACGGGCTGGAACTGCAGTCGCCGGTGATCGACGACCGCTGGCGCCTGGTGACCTTCGCCGACCGCCGCAGCGTGGATTTCCAGGACCAGACCATCCGGCCGCTGTGGGTGGGGCTGGGCACGCGCTACCGCTTCGGCCGCGCCGACGCGGAAGTGTTCGTCAACCGCGCCAACGATGATGTGGGCGAGACCGACCTGAGCGCCGGTTTCGGCTGGCAGTTCAGCGATACCTGGCACGCCGGCGTCACCGCGGCACGCAACGCCGTCGATGCCTCGCTGCAGGCGCGCATCTCGGGCATCACCGCCGACAGCGTGGCGCTGGCGGTGGATTACCGCCGCAACGAGCTCACCCACTGGAGCGCCGGTGCCAGCCAGTTCCGCTATGACGATGGCAACCGCCGCGACACGCTCAGCACCAGCATCGAACAGCGCCTGCTGACCCGCCCCACCCTGCTGCTGGATGGCCTGGGCAGCCTGTACGCCAGCCGTGGCAGCCGCGATGACGTGCCTTACTTCAACCCGTCCGAAGACCGTTCGGCGGAGATCGGCCTGCGCGTGGACCAGCAGTTGTGGCGCCATTACGAGCGGCACTTCCGCCACCGCCTGACGGTGTCGCTGGGCAACTACTGGCAGCAGGGCTTCGGCAGTGCGCTGGTCCCGTCGGCCGAGTACCGCCACGAGTGGCAGCTGGCCGATGGCCGGATCTTCGAATACGGGATCAGCTGGTCGCGGCCGGTCTACGACGGCAACCGCGAACGACATATCGGCCTTGATGCCGGCCTGCGCTGGGGACAATGAGATGCGACACATGGACTTGAAGCGCTTCACTTCCTGGCTGCTGCTGGCCCTGCTGGCGGTCTGCACCCACGTGCAGGCCGCGCCGCCGGTGCTGGATTCGGCCGACAACGGGCTGCTGGTGCTCAGCTACCACGACATCCGCGATGACGTGGCGATCAAGGGCGACCCGGATGCATACGCGGTCAGCACGCAGAACTTCGCCGCGCACCTGGACTGGTTGTCCGCGCACGGCTACCACCCGGTATCGCTGTCGCAGCTGATCACCGCCTCGCAAGGCGGCGCCCCGCTGCCGCCCAAGCCGGTGCTGCTGACCTTCGATGACGGCCTGCGCAGCGTGTACACCAAGGTGTTCCCGCTGCTGCGCGCCTACAACTACCCGGCGCTGGTGGCGGTGATCACCGATTACGTGGACATGCCTGCCGACCGCAAGATCGACTATGGCTACCGCCCGTTCACCCACGACGACTTCCTGACCTGGGAACAGCTGCGCGAAATGAACCGCAGCGGCCTGGTCGAACTGGCCAGCCACACCGACAACCTGCACCACGGCGTGCAGTCCAACCCGCAGGGCAATTCGACCCCGGCGGTGATCACCCGCACCTACGACCCGGCCACGCACCAGTACGAAACCGCCGCGCAGTACGAAGCGAGGATCCGCACCGACCTGGGCCTGAGCGTGAAGCGCATCCAGGACAACGTGGGCGTGAGCCCGAAGGCGATCGTATGGCCGTACGCGGCCTACAACGCGCTGAGCAACAAGATCGCCGAAGACCTGGGCATGCCGGTGTCGTTCGACCTGGAAGGCCGCAGCACCCCGGTGACCCGCGACCTGCACGGGCTGGCGCGGTTGCTGGTGACCGGCAACCCGGCGGTGACCCAGCTGGCGTACGAACTGCGCCGCGACGTCGAGCGCGATGGCGTGCGCGCCCTGCAGATCGACCTGGACGCGGTGTACGACAGCAACCCGGCGCAGCAGGCGAAGAACCTGGATGCACTGATCGACCGGGTCAAGAAGATCGGCCCGACCCATGTGTTCCTGCAGGCCTTCGCCGACCCGGACGGCAATGGTTCGGCCGATGCGCTGTACTTCCCCAACCGGCACCTGCCGATGCGCGCGGACCTGTTCAACCGTGTGGCCTGGCAGCTCAAGACCCGCGCCGGGGTGAAGGTGTACGCGTGGCTGCCGGTGCTGGGCTATGAGCTGAAGGATCCGGCTATCCGCAAGGCGCTGGCGATCGAGAGCCCGGAAAGCGATGGCATCTTCCGGCTCGACTTCACCAACCCGAAGGTGCGTCACATCATCGACGACATCTACGAAGACCTGGCCATCAACTCGTACTTCGAGGGCCTGCTGTTCCACGACGATGCCTACCTGCGCGATACCGAACTGGCCAACCTGCCGCAGGAAGGCGACGACGGCGCGCGTACCCAGGCGCTGATCGATTTCACCCTGGAGCTCCGCAACGCCGCGCAGCGCTGGCGGCCGAAGCTGGCCACGGTGCGCAACCTGTACGCGCAGCCGGTGCTGGAACCGCAGAGCGCCAGCTGGTTCGCCCAGCGCCTGGACCTGTTCAACAAGGCCTACGACCACACCGCGCTGATGGCGATGCCGTGGATGGAAGGCAGCCGCAACCCGCAGAAGTGGCTGGACCGGCTGGTGCTGGCCGTGCGTGAGCACGACCCGCAGCTGTCGCAGACGATGTTCGAGCTGCAGACGGTGGACTGGCGCACGCAGACGCCGATTTCCGGCACCGTGCTGCGCGCCCAGATCCGGCGCCTGCAGGCGCAGGGCGTGCGCCATTTCGCCTGGTACCCGGACGACTTCATTGCCGGGAAGCCGTCCACCTACGATGCGCGCGCGGCGATGTCGGCACGCACCTTCCCTTACGAGGAAAAGTGAGGCCGCCATGCATCCGCTCCTCTACCTGCTGTTCCAGTTCGCCTTCTTCTACCCGATGGTGATGGCGTTCTTCTGGATGTCCGGCGGCCTGTATTACTTCTTCCGCCGCGAACGCAAATCGCGCCTGCGCGACGACCCGCCGCCGATGGAGCACTACCCGTTCGCGTCGATCCTGATTCCGTGCCACAACGAGGCGGACAACCTGGCCGATACGCTGGGCGCGGCACTGGCGCAGAAGTACCCGGATTTCGAAGTGATCGCCATCAACGATGGCAGCCGCGACGATACCGGGGCCCGGCTGGATGCAATGGCGGCCCTGCACCCGCGGCTGCGCGTGGTGCACCTGGACCGCAACCTGGGCAAGGCCAATGCGCTGCGCATGGGTGCGCTGGCGGCGCGTTCGGAATACCTGGTGTGCATCGATGGCGATGCGATGCTGGAAGAGCACGCCACCCACTGGATGGTGTGGCACCTCACCTCCGGCCCGCGCGTGGGCGCGGTGACCGGAAACCCCCGCATCCGCAACCGCTCCACCCTGCTGGGCCGGCTGCAGGTGGCCGAGTTCTCGTCGATCATCGGCATGATCAAGCGTGCGCAACGCGTATACGGCCGCATCTTCACCATTTCCGGGGTGATTGCCGGCTTCCGCCGCACGGCGCTGCACCGCATCGGCTACTGGGCCGATGACATGATCACCGAAGACATCGACATCAGCTGGCGCCTGCAGATCGATCATTGGGACATCCGTTACGAGCCCAACGCGCTGTGCTTCATCCTGATGCCCGAAACGCTCAAGGGGCTGTGGCGGCAGCGCCTGCGCTGGGCCCAGGGTGGCGTGGAAGTGCTGCTGCGGCACGGCCGTTCGCTGTTCGACTGGCGCAAGCGGCGCATGTGGGGGGTGTTGCTGGAGTACGTGTTCAGCGTGCTGTGGGCCTACACGATGCTGGCCATCATCGTGCTGTGGGTGCTGGGCAAGTTCATCCCGCTGCCGCAGGACCTGCACATCGCCTCGCTGCTGCCGCAGTGGCATGGCGTGATCCTGGCGCTGGTGTGCCTGCTGCAGTTCGCCAGCAGCCTGATCATCGATCGTCGTTATGAAACGCATATTGGCCGTAACTACTTCTGGGTGATCTGGTACCCGATGGCGTACTGGCTCATCAGCCTGTTCACGACCCTGGTGGCCCTGCCCAAGACGCTGCTCAAGCGTCGTGGCAAGCGGGCGATCTGGGTCAGTCCTGACCGGGGTATACGATGAACGCCGCCAAGCCGACCCGCCGTTACGATTCGCGCCTCATCCGGAAATCGCGCCAGCAGCCACGGCTGCAGCGCACCGCATGGGGGTTTGTGACCATCGCCTTCTGGGCGTTCTACTTCTACCTGTGGGCGCCGCTGATCACCGCCATTTCCTGGCTGCTCGGTGGCCGCCTGGCATTCGTGCAGCTGTACGAATACAAGCAGTCGGTGGACCCGTTCATCGTGATCGCGCTGCCGGTAATGCTGGTGTGCTGTTCGGTGCTGCTGATCGCCTGGGCCGAATACAACCGCATGCGCTTTGCCGGCAAGGACCGCCGCAACCCGCGCCAGGACGTGACGCTGGAAGAGATCGCCCACAACCTGGGCGCCAGCCCGGCGCTGGCCGCGCAGCTGGCCAACGGCAAGGCGGTGACCCTGCACATGGATGACCACGCACGACCGGTAGGCCTGACCGAGCAGAGCCTCACCGCCCGGTGATCCGCCCTGGGCCGGGCGGTGTGTAGAACTCTTCACATCACTGACCCGGCCCAGGCGTAGGCTCCCGCCTCGGAGACATCCCGCACTTAATCGTGAGGGGATTCATCATGTCTATCGAGACTCTGGTCAGTGAAGTCGCCCGTGCCACCGGCCTTGGGCAGAACGCACAGAAGTTCGTCGGCGTCGTAGCCCGCTACATCTTCAGCCAACCCGGCGGACTGGCCGGTTTCAGGAACAAGTTCGAGGCTGCGGGATTGGGCCGAGTGTTCAACTCGTGGCTTTCCGGCCGCGAGTCACCCATGCAGTCGATCGAACCGAACCAGTTGCGCAGCGTCCTGGGCAACCAGAGCGTGGAGGAGATCGCGCAGAAGTCCGGGATCGGCGCCAAGATGATTCCGGGCCTGCTGGCGACGGCGGTTCCGGCGATCGTCAAGGCAGTCACCGCCGGCGGCGTCATGCCCACCTCGTTGCCTGCGGCGTTTGCCAGCCTGGCCGGCGGCAGCAAGGTCGGGAAGCCGTCCTTCCGGCTGTGGCGCTGGCTGTTGCCATTCATCGCGCTGCTGGCCCTGGCCTGGTGCGGCTGGCAATCGCGCAACGTGGCCAAGCCACCGCCCGCTGCCGCACCAGCGGCCAACGTTGCCACCGTTGCCACCGACCCCACGCTGTCCTTCCAGAACACCGGCGGCAAGGTGACGGTCAACGGCACGTTGCCAACGGTCGCGCAGAAGACCAACCTGGAGGGTGCGCTTGAGGGTGTCTTCGGGAAGCAGAACGTGAACGCGAACCTCGAGGTCAACCCGGCCACCCGTGACGCTCCGTGGCTGGAACGCCTGAAGGTGCTCATCCCCGACATGAAGGCGGACGGGCTGAAGTTCGCGTTCAACGGGGACAAGCTCAACCTCGACACCTCGGCACTGGCGCCTGAAAAACGCGAACAGATCAGCAGGGTGTTCCAGTCAGGGTTGGGCAATGTCGAGATCGAGGGTTTGTTCGATCAAGGCACCCAGGCCCTCAGTGCCCTCGCCCCCGGCGCCAACGCTGCGGACCTTACGGCGGCGCTGAACAAGACCACGGTCAATTTCGACACCGGGCTGGCCACGCTGACCCGCAGCAGCGAGGGCATCCTTGACCTGGCCGCCACGGCCATCAAGCGCTCGAAACCAGAGGTCAAGGTGGAAATCAGCGGCCATACCGACAGCCAGGGCAACGCGGCGACCAACCAGCAGTTGAGCGAGCAGCGTGCTGAAGCCGTGCGGTCGGCGCTGGTCAAGCGGGGTGTCCCACAGGCCAAGCTGGTGGCGCGTGGCTTCGGTTCCAATCAGCCGATGGGCGACAACAGCACCGAGGAAGGGCGCAAGGCAAACCGACGGATCCAGTACGCAGCGATGTGAGCGCTTGCGCCGGGTAGGCCACGTCCAGCCACGCAGGGCGTGGCTCTACCTGGTGGTGGGCCACCTTGCGACGCGGGCGTCCTCAGACGCGGGTCTGGCCGGTTCCCTGGACGACGAAGCGCTCTACGGTGAGGGCTTCCAGGCCCATGGGGCCGTAGGCATGCAGGCGGGTGGTGGAAATGCCGATCTCGGCACCCAGGCCGAGCTCGCCGCCGTCGGAGAAGCGGGACGAGGCGTTGACCATCACCACGGCAGCACGCAGTGCGTGGATGAAGCGCTGGGCCGCAGCCGGATCTTCGGTGGCAATGACTTCGGTGTGGTCCGAGCTGTACTGCTGGATGTGGGCGAGTGCCTGCTCGAGGTCATCGACCACGCGGACGGCGATGATCAGGTCGAGGTATTCGGCGGCGAAGTCGTCATCGGTGGCCGGTACCGATTCCGCCAGCCACTCGCGTGCACGCGCATCGGCGCGAAGCTCCACACCGCGCGCGCGCAACGCACTCTCCGCCTGCGGCAGGAAGTCGGCCGCCACGTCCGCGTGGACCAGCAGGGTTTCCAGCGAATTGCAGGCCGACGGACGGCTGCACTTGCCGTCCACCAGCAAGGTCAACGCCTTGGCCAGGTCGGCGGCACGGTCCACGTACAGGTGGCACACGCCCTTGTAGTGCTTGATCACCGGCACGCGCGCATGTTCGGCCACGAAGCGGATCAGCCCTTCCCCACCGCGCGGGATGGCCAGGTCGACCAGGTCGTTGAGCTGCAGCAGGGTGAGCATGGTCTCGCGGCGCAGGTCTTCCACCAGCGTGAGCGCGGCATCGGGAACCCCGGCGTCGCGCAGGGCACGCTTGAGCGAGGTGGCGATGGCGGTATTGGAATGGATGGCTTCAGAGCCGCCGCGCAGGATCACGCCGTTGCCGGCCTTGATGCACAGCGCGGCCGCATCGGCGGTCACGTTGGGGCGCGCTTCGTAGATCATCGCGATCACGCCGAGCGGCACGCGCACTTTCTGCACGCGGATGCCGTTGGGGCGGATGTCGTCGCGGGTGATGCTGCCGACCGGGTCCGGCAGCGCGGCCACTTCGCGCAGGGCGGCGCTGATGCCGGCAAGGCGCGCAGGGTTGAGCGCGAGGCGGTCGAGCATGGCGCTGCCGGTGCCCTTGGCTTCGGCGGCGGTGAGGTCCAGCGCGTTGGCGGCCAGGATCGTTGCCGCGTCGGTGTCGAGTGCATCGGCCATGCCGTTGAGCAGTGCCGCCTTGGCTTCGGACGAAAGCTGCGCCAATACCTGCGCGGCGTCGCGGCATTGCTGGGCCTGTTCGCGGATGTTCATGGGTTTTCTCGTCTCCTCACACCAGTACCAGATCATCCCGGTGGATCACATTGCCACCGTAGTTGTAGCCCAACACGCTTTCAATGTCGCGCGAATGCCGCCCGGCCACACGGCGGATGTCGCTCGCCGAATACTGGCTCACGCCGCGCGCCAACGTCACTTCACCGCTGGCGGTGCGCAAGCGCACCTGCACCATGTCGCCGCGGCGGAAATCACCTTCGGCAGCGGTCACTCCGCCCGGCAGCAGCGACGCGCCCTTGTCGCGCAGCGCCGCGGCCGCACCTTCGTCGACCACGATCGCGCCGGCTTCCAGCGGCGCGTGCCGCAGCCAGTATTTGCGCGCGGCTTCACGGGTCTGCCCGGCATGGATGCGGGTGCCGAACAAGCGGCCCTGCGCCAGCGCGCGCACCACATCGCCATCGCGGCCGTTGAACAGGCAGGTATCGATGCCGACGCGGCCGGCCTTGGCCGCCGCTTCCAGCTTGGTATGCATGCCGCCGGTACCGGCGCCACTGCCGGCGCCGCCGGCCATGGCCAGCACCTCGAGGGTGAGCTCGGGCACGTCGTGGATCGGTCGCGCCTGCGGGTCGCGGCGCGGGTCGGCGCTGTACAGGCCGTCGATGTCGGTGGCGATGAACAGGATATCGGCGTCGATCAACGCGGCCACGGTGGCAGCCAGGTTGTCGTTGTCGCCGAGCTTGAGCTCATCCACCGATACGGTGTCGTTCTCGTTCACCACCGGCAGCGCGCCCAGCCGCAGCAGCTCGTTGAGCGTGGCGCGGGCATTGAGGTAGCGGCGGCGGTTGCGCAGGTCGTCGTGGGTGAGCAGTACCTGCGCCACCGGGCGTTCGAAGAAGCGCTGCCAGAGCCCGATCAGCTGGGCCTGGCCGAGCGCGGCCAGCGCCTGGCGCGCGGCCATGGCCGCGCCGGCCTCGATCGCGCGCGGCACGATGGCACGCCCGGCCGCGACCGCGCCGGACGACACGATCACCACTTCGCGCCCGGCCAGCACATGCGCGGACACGAACTGGGCCAGGCCCAGCGCGTGCCGTGGCGAGAGTCCGCCGCCGTCTGCCGCCAGCAGGCTGCTGCCGACCTTGAGCACGGCGCGCTTCCAGCCCGGTACAGGCTGTTCGGGGAACGGGGACTGCACGCGGGTGGGGCTCATCGTGGGGCTCGCCTCAGCGGGTGGACCATTCGTGGACGGTGGCGGTGGCGCTGCCCTGGGTCATCAACGGATCGGCATCGACGATGGCCTGCGCGGCGGCGCGGTCAGCGACGTTGTGCAGCACATACGCGCCACCGGTCTTGTCGGTGAAACCGCCGGTGATCAGCAGCTGGTCGCGGGCGCGGAGCGCGTCCAGGAAGCGGACGTGTTCGGCACCGACCTCATCGCGGAACTCCGGGGTGCGGGTGACCAGTACGAGGTAGCAGGTCTTCATGGCAGCAGCGCCGCCCAGCGCGCACGTAGTTCGTCCAGGCGCAGGTCGGCGGCGGCGCCGGGCGACACGCGCGCGGCCAGGCTGCCTTCGGGGGTACGCCCCTGCCCGGCCGTGTCCGATGCCGCCGCAGCGGCCTTGTAGGCCTCGCGGAACGGCACGCCGGCCACGGCCGCTTCCACCGCGACGTCGGTGGCGTACATGCCCGAGTCGATGGCAACGCGCAGCTTGTCTTCGCGCCATTCCAGGTTGGCCAGCAGCGCCGGCAGCAGTTCCAGCGCGGCCAGGCCACGGCCGAAGCCGTGGAAGATGGCGCCCTTGCTGCCCTGCAGGTCGCGGTGGTAGCCGGACGGCAGCGACAGCAGCTGCTCGATCTCGGTGCGCGCCGCGGCCACGCTGGCGTGGGTGGCGCGCATCAGTTCGATCACGTCCGGGTTGCGCTTGTTGGGCATGATCGAGCTGCCGGTGGTGTACTGCGCCGGCAGCGCGACGAAGCCGTACTCACCGCTGGTGAACAGCGACAGGTCCCACGCCAGGCGGCGCAGGTCCAGGGTGGCGCCACCGAGCGCTTCCAGTGCGGCCAGTTCGAACTTGCCGCGCGAAAGCTGCGCGTAGATCGGCGAGATCTGCATGCGCGCGAAGCCCAGCGCCTGGGTGGTGTGGGCGCGGTCCAGCGGCAGGTTCACGCCGTAACCGGCCGCAGTGCCCAGCGGGTTGGCATCGACCAGCGCGAAGGTGTCGTGCGCGCGCACGGCATTGTCGATGAACGCTTCGGCCCAGCCGGCCCACCACATGCCCGCCGAGGACACCACGGCGCGCTGGATGTGGGTGTAGCCCGGCACCGGCAGGTCCTTTTCGGCTTCCGCGCGATCCAGGGCGACCTTGGCCACTTCGCGGCTGAGCGCTGAAACCTGCAGCAGCTTGTCCTTCAGCCACAGCCGGGTGGCCACCAGGATCTGGTCGTTGCGGCTGCGACCGGTGTGGATCTTGCGGCCGGCATCGCCCAGGCGTTCGGTGAGGCGCGCTTCGATCGCCGAGTGGCAGTCTTCGAAGCGTTCATCGAGCACGAACGCGCCGCTGCGGAAATCCTCGGCCAGCACATCCAGCTCGCGCTGCAGGTCGCTGCGCTCGGTGGCGGTGAGGATGCCGATGTTCTCCAGGCCCTGCGCGTGCGCCTTGCTGGCCTGCACGTCGTACAGGAAGAACTCGCGGTCGAGGATGACGTCATCGCCGGCGAGGAAGGTCTGGATTTTCGCATCCACCGCTACGCCGGGCTTCTGCCAGAGAAGGTCTGCCATGTGTTGCTCCAATCAATGCGGAATCGAGGTCAGTTCATCCAGGCCCAGGGCCAGGTTGAGGTTCTGCATGGCCTGGGTGGCCGCGCCCTTGAGCAGGTTGTCCAGGGTCGCCACGACCACCACGCGCTTGCCGCCCGGGGCCACGTCGAAGCCGCCGATCTGCACGCCATGGCGGCCGGCGATGCGGCTCACCCACGGCGCTTCGTCGAGGATCTCGATCAGCGGTTCATCGGCGTAGAAGCGGCGGTAGGCGTCCACGATCTGCTCGCGGGCCAGCGGCTGCTGCAGCCACAGGTTCACGGTCATGGTGATGCCACGGAAATGCGGGGCCACGTGCGGCATGAACTCCACCGGCACGCGCAGGTGCGCGGTGACCTCGCGCTCGTGCACGTGGTTGGTAAGCGCGTACGGCATCAGGTTGTCGCGCAGCAGTTCGGGGTTGTTCTTGTCCGACGGCGAGGTGCCGGCACCGGAGTAACCAGACACGCCGAAGCACTGCGGCGGGCCGGCCAGCTGGTCCAGCAGCGGGCTGATCGCCAGCTGCATGGCGGTGGCGTAGCAGCCGGGGTTGCTGATGTGCTTCTGGCCGGTGTAATCGCCCCGGGTCAGTTCGGGCAGGCCGTAGTACCAGCTGCCTTCGAAGCGGTGGTCGGCGGAGAGATCCACGATCACCGTGTCCGGGCGCGCGGCATCCAGCGCGGTCACGAAAGGGGCCGACAGGTTGTTGGGCAGCGCCAGGATTACTGCGTCCACGCCCTTGGCGGCCACGGCGTCGGCATCGAGGGTTTCGAAGGCCAGCTCGCCGGCGATCTCCGGATAGGTATCGGCCACGCGCTGCCCGGCCAGCTCGCGCGAGGACACGAAGCCCAGCGCCAGCTGCGGGTGCGCGGCGATCAGCTTGACCAGCTCGGCCCCGGTATGCCCGCGGGCGCCGACGATGCCAACGGTGAAGGTTGTCTTGGAGGTGCTCATGCGTGTGCGTCCAGGCGGTCCTGCAGGCTGCGCTTCACGTCCTGCCATTCCGAATCGATGATGGAGAAGACAACCGTGTCGCGCGGGCTGCCATCGGGGTGGCGCTTGTGGTTGCGCAGCACGCCTTCCTGGGTGGCCCCCAGGCGGGCGATGGCCGCGCGCGAGGCGGCGTTGTGCGCGCTGGTTTCAAACGCCACGCTGATGCACTTCAAACGCTCGAAGGCGTGGGTGAGCAGCATCAGCTTGGCTTCGGTGTTCACCCCGGTGCGCTGCGCATGCGGGCCGTACCAGGTGTAGCCGATGCTCAGGCGCGGCACGTCTTCTTCCAGCGCGTAGTAGCGGGTGCTGCCGACCACGTTGCCGTCGGCATCCAGCACCGCGAACGGCAGCACCTTGCCGGCGGCCTGGTCCTGCAGCGCGGCCTGCACATAGGCGGTCATGGTCTTGGCGCTGGGCACGTGCGCGTACCACAGGTCGGACAGCGCGCCGTCGCCCAGCGCACCGCGCAGGCCGTCGATATGCGCCATCTGCAGCGGTTCCAGCCGTGCATGCCGGCCGTCCAGCGTGGGGACCTTGGTCCAGTCGGCATGATTCATCGGGGTCAGCCCTCCAGGCTCGGGGTGCGCATGGCGCAATGGTCCACGTAGGTGCGGATGCGGTCGAAGCCATCGGCACCGAACCAGAACACCTTCCAGTGGTCCTGCTTGTAGCAGCCATCGGATTCGGCGTAGTAGAAATGATTGATCGGGTTGCCGTGGCGCGAGCGCCAGAACAGCTGCGGGGTTTCGTCCAGCATGACGTTCCACACCGCACGGCCCAGGCCTTCGCCCTGCGCGTCATCGAGCACGGCGAACTTGTCCAGGTACACGCCTTCGGCTTCGTCGGTGAGGATCACCGCGGCGCGGTAGTTCTCGCTGACGTAGGCGCGCAGCAGGCGGGTCTTGTCGAAGTAGTCCGGCACCAGGGTGCGGCCGAAGCTGGATTCGATCAGGCCCTTCAGGCGCGGCAGGTCCAGTTCGCTCCAGGCGGTGGCGCGCAGCACCTTTTCGCCCTTGCGCACCAGCGTGCCCGAGCCCTTGTGGGTGAACAATTCCTTGGCCAGGTCGGCCGGACGGGTGATCGACACCGACGACTCCAGCGGCAGCCGGTCCAGCAGGTCCTTGATCTGTTCGATCTTGACCCGCATGCCGCCGTGAATCCACGGCTGCTGCATGAGCTGGTCGTATTCGGTGGACAGGTTGATCGAGTCGATCACCGTGCCCTCCTCGTCCAGCAGGCCGCCAGTGCCGGTGAGGAAGATGATCTTGTACGGCTGCAGTTCCTGCACCAGTTCGTTGGCGGCGAAATCGGCGTTGACGTTGAGGATCTGGCCGCAGCGGGTTTCGCCCAGGCTGGTGATCACCGGAATGGAACCGGCGCGCAGGCTGGCTTCGATCGGGGCCAGGTTGACCTTCTTCACTTCGCCGACCAGGCCGTAGGTGTCCTGGTCCAGGTATTCGGCTTCGAACACGCCCCCGGTGATGGAGGTGGCGCGTGCACCGTTCTGTTGCAGCGCTTCCACCAGCTGCAGGTTGGACGCCTGGAACACCCGGCGCACGATGGCCAGGCCTTCGGGCGAGGTCACGCGCAGGCCGTTGACGGTCTGCTTGACGATGCCGGCCGCCGACAGTTCCGCGTCCAGCTGCGGGCCGGCACCATGCAGCACGATCGGGGTGAGCCCGACTTCCTGCAGGAACGACAGCGAGGAGGTCAGCGCGTCGAGGTCATCGCGCAGCACGGCGCCGCCGACCTTGACCACGGCGAAGCGCTTGGCATCCACCTGCGAAAAGCGCTTGAGGTACTGGCTGATCTCCTTCGCGCTGGCCATGCTGGAAAGCAGGCGCACGATGGTCTGGCGGGTCTGGCGGTGGGGCTGGAGGGAAGAAGGCATTTCAGTATCGTCACGGGCGGCCGAAGCCGCGGTGGGAGATCCGTCAGTGGTGGGCCACGACGGCGTCATTCGGTCAGGCGCCGGCGCTGATGATGCGGTGCACGGCATCGGTGTAACGCTGCAGCTGCTCCAGCGTCACGAACTCGTCGGCGGTGTGGGCCTGGGCGATGTCGCCCGGGCCGTACACCAGGGTGGTGTAGCCACCGGCGGAGAACAGCGAGGCTTCGGTCCAGAAGTCCACGGCGTTGCCGATCGGCAGGTCCAGCGCATCGGCCACGTCACGCGCGGCCAGGCGGCGGTTTTCCGCTTCGGCGATGTCGCCGGCCGGCAGGCTGGGGCCCCGGAAGGTTTCGGTGAACAACGCCGCGTCCGGTTCGGCGAAGCCGGCAAAGGTCGCCAGCAACGCGTCGATATCCATCGACGGCAGCGGGCGGAAACCGAAGCGCAGCTCGGCGGCCGGGGCGATCATGTTGGCCTTGATGCCGCCTTCCACGCGCCCGATGTTGATGCGCAGCCCGGTCAGCCCACCGAAACGGGCATGCGCCAGCGACTCCACATGGTCCAGCGCGCGGTTGCCCCAGCGCATGGCCTGGTGCAGTGCGCTGGCGGCCGCATCCTGCTTGCCCGAGGCATGCCCTGCCCGGCCGGCGAAGTGCATCAGCACCGAACTGATGCCACGGTGCGCCAGCACCGCTTCGCTCATGGTCGGTTCGGCCACCAGCACCGCTTCATAGGGAATGCCACGGGCCAGGAACGCGGCGATGCAGCGCGGATCGTTCGCCTCTTCATCGCTGGAGAACAGGAACGCGGCATCGCCGTTGCTGGCGTTGGCCGCAGCCACCAGCGCAGCGGCCGCACCCTTGATGTCGCACACGCCGAGCCCGATCACCCGGTCATCGGTGCGCCGCATCGCATGCGGGTCGGCGCTCCAGTGCGGGGAATCGGGCACGGTGTCCAGGTGCACGTTGAACAGATAGCGCGGCGTACCACGCACCGCATACAGGCTGACCGCGCCATCGCCATGGTCGATCACCTCCACGTTGAACCCGGGCAGGTTCGCGCGCAGGTAATCGAAGATGCCACCGGTGGTGATCGCACGCGGCGGGTTGCGGGTGTCAAAGGACACCAGCGCCTGCAGGTGGTTGAGCGTCTGTTCCAACATGCCCGGCCCTCAGCGATTGACTTGCGCGTACAAAGTGGAGCTCATGCCGAAGAGCTTGATGAAGCCCTCAGCCTCTTCCACGCCCCAATCGGCCGACTGCGCATAGGTCGCGCCCTTGGTGTTGAGCAGGTGCGGCGACTTCACCGCCACCGCATCCACGCGGCCGCCACGGGTTTCCAGCACCACTTCGCCGTTGACCTTGGCCTGCGAGGACTTCAGGAACGCTTCGATGTCGGTCTTGAGCGGGTCGTGGTAGAAGCCTTCGTACACCAGCTCCACCCACTTGCGCGCCACGTCCGGCTTGAAGCGGTTCTGCTGCTTGGTCAGCACCGCATCTTCCAGCGCGCGGTGCGCGGCCAGCAGCGAGACCAGGCCCGGGGCTTCGAACACGATGCGGCCCTTCAGGCCGATCACGGTGTCGCCGGTGTACACGCCACGGCCCACGCCGTACGGCGCGAACAGCTTGTTGAGCTGGGCCAGGATCTGCTCGCCCGGCAGCGCCTTGCCGTTGAGTTCAACCGCTTCGCCTTCGACGAACTTCAGGGTCACGTTCAGCGCGGCGTCCGGCCATTCGCTGCGCGGTGCGCACCAGCCGCGGGCGCCTTCGCCCGGGGCTTCCCAACGGTCGATCTCGCCGCCGGACATGGTCAGGCCGAGCAGGTTCTCGTTGATGGTGTAGGCCTGCTGCTTGGCGCGCACGCCGAAGCCGCGCTCTTCCAGGTACTTCTGCTCGTAGGCGCGGGTCTGGGTGTGTTCCTTCTGGATTTCACGGATCGGCGCGACGATCTGGTAATCGCCCAGTGCCTTCACGGCCAGGTCGAAGCGGACCTGGTCGTTGCCCATGCCGGTGCAGCCGTGGGCAATGATGTTGGTGCCCAGTTCGGCGGCGCGCTTGAGCGCGGCATCGACGATCAGGTAACGGTCGGACACCAGCAGCGGGTACTGGCCCTGGTAGCCTTCGCCGGCCCACACGAACGGCTTGACGAAACCACTCCAGATGGCCGGGCCACCGTCGACGGTGACGTGGCTGGTGACGCCCAGTTCGGCGGCGCGCTTTTCGATGAAATCACGCTCTTCGTCATCCACGCCGCCGGTGTCGGCGAACACGGTGTGCACGTTGTAGCCGCGCTCCTGCAGGTAGGGCACGCAGAAGCTGGTGTCGAGTCCGCCGGAGAAGGCCAGGACGATGTCTTTCTTGCTCATGGGGGTCGGGTCCGAAGTGGGTGATATGAAAAATGGGGTGATACGCGCGATTACCGGCCGGCCAACGCCGACATGATGGCCTTCTGCACGTGCAGGCGGTTTTCGGCTTCGTTGATGGCGATGCACTGCGCCGAATCCATCACGCCGTCGGTGGCCTTGACGTTGCGGCGCAGCGGCAGGCAGTGGCTGAACACGCCGTTGTTGGTCAGCGCCATCTTGGCTTCGTCGACGATGAAGTGCTTGTACTGGTCGCGGATGGGCTTTTCCGGTTCCCAGTTGCCGAAGAACGGCAGCGCGCCCCAGCTCTTGGCGTACACCACGTCGGCACCGCTGTAGGCGCTGGCGATGTCGTGGCTGATCTTCAGCGAACCGCCGTTCTCGGCCACGTTCTGCTCGGCCCAGCCCATGTAGCGGTCATCGAGGATGTAATCGGCGGTCGGGCACAGCAGGGTCACGTCCATGCCCATGCGGGTGGCGATGGTCAGGGCCGAGTTGGCCACGGCGGTGTTGAGCGGCTTGGGGTGGTAGGTCCAGGTCAGCACGTACTTCTTGCCGCGCAGGTCCTGGGTGCCGAAATGTTCCTGCAGCGCCATCACGTGGGCCAGTTCCTGGCACGGGTGGGTGATGGTTTCCATGTTGATCACCGGCACCGGCGAGTACTTGGCGAACGCCTTGAGCACGATGTCCTCACGATCCTGCGCCCAGTCGATGAACTTCGGGAAGGCGCGCACGCCGATCAGGTCGACGTAGCGCCCCAGCACCTTGGCCACTTCGGCGATGTGCTCTTCGGTGTCGCCATCCATCACGGTGCCGAGGTTGAACTCGATCGGCCATGCATCCTTGCCCGGCTGCAGCACGATCGCGTGCCCACCCAGCTGGAAGGCGCCCAGCTCGAAGCTGGTGCGGGTGCGCATGGACGGGTTGAAGAACACCAGGGCAATCGACTTGCCCTTGAGCTCGTCGCCCAGCTTGTTGCGCTTGAACAGCGCGGCCTGGGTCAACAGGGCATCCAGCTCGGTACGGCTCCAGTCCTGGGTGTTCAGGAAGTGCTTCAGGGACATCGATCGATCCTTTGAGGCGGGTTTCAATGGAAGAAAGGGTACAAATGCAACTTTTCAAATCGTAGAAACGAAAAAACCCAGCGCGGGGGCTGGGTTTTCCGAACAGACAGCACGAAGCTCCGGTTACCCAGCGAAAATGTGGGGTTCCGGTCGGCGGGCACGCGACGTCATGCCCGTAGCCATACGGGCGGCGCTGGTGTCGTGCTGGAAGTCGGTGAGTTTCATGGCCGCCCATCTTTGCATGTGAGGGGGGAAAGGCGCAAGCCTGAATCTCGATTCAGGCGGGTAGGTAGCCACTGTTAGTGGCTACACCAATCTCAGGGATTTGCGGCGCTACCCTGTTCGGCGCCCACCCACGGAGTGATGGAGACGCGGATCTTGAGCCGGTTGCCCGGGTCTTCGGGCAGGCGGGAGCGGTACTTGGTGCCCTTGTAGACGTAGTCCACGTCATAGGCGATGGGCCGGCGGAACTCGCGCCCGACCGGGATGATGCGGCAATCGCGGGTCAGCAGCGGGCCGTTGTTGGCGGCCGGGGCCTCCACGACGGGGGCCATGTCCTCGGTGCTGCCGTCTTCACGCTTGAAGATGGAGCGTACCGAATCCATGAAGCGGCCGAACCGGCCCTTCTCTTCCTGCGGCTCTTCGCCGGTGACGTTGACCGGGGCCAGGGTGCGGGTGGAGACCGGTTCGCAGTGTTCTTCGGTGCGGGTGGCCCGCAGGGTCTGGAACACCGGTTCCACGTTGAGCACCTGCGCGTAGTCGAACTTCACGTTCTCCACGATCACCACCCGGTTACGGACCTCGGCGTCCTGGGCACACGCCATGAAGGCGGCGCTCCCCAGCAGGCAGGTCAGCGTCAGCAACGAAGCGGATTTCATTGGCAACAGGAAAGAGGACAAGGCGGATAGTTTAGGCAGTGCGCGGCACAAGGGGCTGAACATTACCCTTCCGCGACGCATCTGCCCATACCGGACCGTGTCGTTTGCGAAATCCGGGGGCAACCGGGTGGGTCCCGGGGCCGGCGCTGGGAGCCGATGTGATCTAAAATCGAGGGCTTGCCCCTACTCCGCCCGGCCCTACGCCCCCATGACCCTGCGCCTGCACAACAACCTGACACGCCAGCTCGAACCGTTCACCCCGCTCGATCCGACCTGTCCGACCCTGTATGTGTGCGGCCCCACGGTCTACAACTACGTCCATATCGGCAATGCCCGTGGCCCGGTGGTGTTCGGGGTGCTGGCCGACCTGCTGCGGCGCCGCTTCGGTGGGCTGCGCTACGCCCGCAACATCACCGACGTGGACGACAAGATCAATACGGCCGCGCGCGAGCAGGGGGTGCCGATCTCGGCCATCACCGACCGCTTCGCCGCCGCCTACCGTGAAGACATGGCCGCGCTGGGCGTGGTGCCGCCGGACATCGAGCCGGAAGCCACCGCGCACATCCCGCACATCATCACGATGATCGAGCAGCTGATCACCGCCGGCCACGCCTACGCGGCCGAAGGCCACGTGCTGTTCTCGGTGCCCTCCTACGCCGACTACGGCAAGCTCTCCCGCCGCGACCCGGACGAGATGCTGGCCGGGGCCCGGGTGGACGTGGCCCCGTACAAGCGCGACCCGGGCGACTTCGTGCTGTGGAAGCCCTCCAGCGACGACCTGCCCGGCTGGGAATCGCCGTGGGGCCGGGGCCGCCCGGGCTGGCATATCGAGTGCTCGGCGATGGCCGCCGCGCACCTGGGCCCGACCATCGACATCCACGCCGGTGGCGTGGACCTGCAGTTCCCGCACCACGAAAACGAGATCGCGCAGAGCGAGTGCGCCCACGGCGGGCAGACCTTCGCCCGGTTCTGGCTGCACAACGGCATGCTCAACTTCGGCGGCGCCAAGATGAGCAAGTCGATCGGCAACATCGAGCGGGTCCACGACCTGGTCCGCCAGCACGCCCCGGAGGCGCTGCGGCTGGCCCTGCTCTCGGCCCACTACCGGCAGCCGCTGGACTGGTCCGATGCGCTGATCGAGCAGTCGGTGCGCACCCTGGACCGCCTGTACGGCACCCTGCGCGACCTGGCCGACGTGGCCGCGACCCCGGCCATCCCGGCCGAGATCGAGGCGGCGCTGGACGATGACCTGAACACCCCGCAGGCGCTGGCCGAGCTGGCCCGGCTGGGTGCGGAAGCGCGCCGCGCCGAACCGGCCGACAAGGCCGGCTGGAAGTCGGCCCTGCTGGGCGCCGGCCTGGCGCTGGGGTTGCTGCAGCAGGAGCCGGCCGCGTGGTTCGGCACCAGCGGCGGCGACGCCGATGATGAGGCGCGGATCCAGGCGCTGATCGACGAGCGCGCGGCGGCCAAGCAGGCCCGCGATTTCGCCCGTTCCGATGCGCTGCGCGACCAGCTGGCCGCCGAGGGCATCGTGCTGGAAGACACCGCGCAGGGCGTGCGCTGGTCGCGCAAGCGTTGAACCCATTGAAATTGATAGAGAGTGCTGTGATCGATTCCCCGTTCCCGATTGAACCCACTGCTGCCGATGCGCAGGCCGCCATCGCCGAGGAATTCGCGTTCTTCGGCGACTGGTCCGAGCGTTACCAGTACCTGATCGACCTGGGCCGCAAGCTGCCGGTGTTCCCGGACGCGTGGAAGACCGAGGAGCACCGCCTGCTGGGCTGCCAGTCGATGGTGTGGATCGTGCCGGAGGGCAACGCCGATACGCTGCGCTTCCACGCGATCAGTGATTCGGCGATCGTCTCGGGCCTGATCTACCTGGCGCTGCGGGTGTATTCGGGGCGTTCGGCGGCCGAGATCCTGGCCACCGAGCCGACCTACATCCAGGACATCGGGCTGTCGCGGCACCTGTCGCCGACCCGCAGCAACGGGGTGGCGGCGATGCTGGCCTTCATCCGCGAGACCGCGCAGGCGCAGTCGGCGTCGTGACGGAGAGCGCGCTGGGCCTGCTCGCGCGGCCGGGTTTTTCGCTGCTGCTGGCGTACCGCATCCTGGCGATGCTGTCCTACCAGATCGTGGCGGTCACGGTGGGCTGGCACATTTACGAGGTCACCCGTAACCCGTTCTCGCTGGGCCTGGTCGGGCTGGCGGAGGTGCTGCCGTTCTTCTGCGTGGCGCCGTTCGCGGGCTACCTGGTGGACCACCTGCCGCGCCGCCGGCTGGGCATGGTGGCGTGCAGCGGGCTGGTGCTGACGGCGGTGGTGCTGACGGCGGTGGCCGAGGGCTGGCTGCCGTTCCACGGGGTGTGGCCGATCTATGCGGCGGTGGCGATGACGGGCATGGTCCGGGCATTCCTGTCGCCGATCTACAACGCGCTGTTCGCGCGGGTGTTGGAACGCCACCAGTTCGCGCGGGGCGCGGGGCTGGGTTCGGTGGTGTTCCAAGCGGGCATGGTGGTGGGCCCGGCACTGGGTGGCGGGCTGGTGGCCTGGGGCGGCAAGAGCCTGTCCTACGGGGTGGCGGTGGCGGCGGCGCTGGGCGCGCTGGGCTGCCTGGCCATGCTGAGGGTGTCCGAGCCGGTGCACACCGGGCCGGCGGCGCCGATCTTCAAGAGCATCGCCGAGGGCGGCCGCTTCGTGCTGGGCAACCGGATCATGGTGGGCGCGATGGCGCTGGACATGTTCTCGGTGCTGCTGGGCGGGGTGGTGGCCATGCTGCCGGCGTTCCTGCACGAGATCCTGCACCACGGGCCGGAAGGCCTGGGCATCCTGCGCGCGGCACCGGCATTGGGCTCGGTGTGCGTGGGGCTGTGGCTGGCGCGCCGGCCGCTGCAGCGCAATGCGGGCCGGGTACTGCTGTTCGCGGTGGCCGGGTTCGGGTTGTGCGTGATCGGCTTCGGGCTGTCGCACAGCTTCTGGCTGTCGGCGGTGATCCTGCTGTTCTACGGGGCCTTCGACGGGGTGTCGGTGGTGATCCGTTCGACCATCCTGCAGCTGGCCACGCCGGAAGAAATGCGCGGGCGGGTATCGTCGATCAACGGCATCTTCATCAGTTCGTCCAACGAGCTGGGCGCGTTCTACGCGGGCACGATGGCCAAGCTGCTGGGCCTGGTCCCTGCGGTGGTGCTGGGCGGGTTCGCCGTGTTGAGCGTTGCCGGCATCACCGCCTGGAAGAATCCCACCCTGCGCCGGTTGAATCTGCGCGATCTGCAATGACGGCTAACGGCAACAGCAACAGCCTTGGTCTGCCGATCTACGTGTAGAGGGCCGGCGGGTGCGGGGGTACGGGGGGCGCCGTGAACCGCCCTCCGGGCCCCGGCCCAACCGCCAGCGGTTGTGCGTTCAGTCGCACGCGAGGCAGTGCCTCGCAAGCAGTGCGTCTTCACCCTTGGGGGCTCTTACGAAACATCCATGTTTCGTACAGCCCCCGTACCCCCGCCCCCGCCGACCCTCCGACGGTGGATCGGTGGCCACGGAAGATCAAACGCCGTTTCGATCATTTCAACGTGGATGGATACCGCGTAGAGCCACGCCCTGCGTGGCTGCTTTTTCCGTCCGCCTACGACCCACCGTCGGGGAGGCCGGCGGGTAGCCGCCTGCGGGACTGTCAAAAACATGGATGTTTTTGCCAAGCCCCCACGGATGGGTTTACGGCGTGTCCCGCAGGGGGCTACCC